>JAOPXK010000041.1 GCA_025965195.1 Marmoricola sp. | reverse complement strand
GGTCTTCACCGGGTGCTTCGAGAGCTCGGCGAGGATGTCGGCCATCGGCCGGTTGAGGTCGATCTGGACGACCTCGCCGTCCTCGAGGTGCGAGTCCGTGGTGTCGGGCATGTACTTCACCGGGTCTTCCTCGAGCTGCTCGAGGAAGACCCCGTCGGCGGTGATCTTGCCCAGGGCCTGCCGGTCGGCCGAGCAGCTGACCGCGATCGCGACCGGACAGCTGGCGCCGTGGCGTGGCAGCCGGATCACGCGGACGTCGTGGCAGAAGTACTTGCCGCCGAACTGCGCGCCGATACCGAAGGACTGGGTCAGCTTGAAGACCTCTTCCTCCAGCTCGGTGTCTCGAAAGCCGTGTGCAGACAGGGATCCCTCGGTCGGGAGGTTGTCGAGGTAGTGCGCGGACGCGTACTTGGCGGTCTTCAGCGCGAACTCCGCCGAGGTGCCGCCGATCACCACGGCAAGGTGGTACGGCGGGCAGGCGGCTGTCCCGAGGGAACGGATCTTCTCGTCGAGGAACTCCAGCATCCGCTTGGGATTCAGGACTGCCTTGGTCTCCTGGAAGAGGAACGACTTGTTGGCCGAGCCGCCGCCCTTGGCCATGAACAGGAACTTGTACTCAGGCTTGTCGTCATGGGTCGGCGTCGAGTACAGCTCGATCTGGGCCGGCAGGTTGGTCCCGGTGTTCTTCTCCTCCCACATCGTCAGCGGTGCGAGCTGGGAGTAACGCAGGTTCAGCTTGGTGTAGGCGTCGTACACGCCCTTCGAGATGGACTCACCGTCGTCGGCACCGGTCAGGACGCCCTCGGACTTCTTGCCCATCACGATCGCGGTGCCGGTGTCCTGACACATCGGCAGCACCCCGCCGGCGGAGATGTTCACGTTCTTGAGCAGGTCGAGCGCAACGAACCGGTCGTTGCCGGAGGCCTCGGGGTCGTCGATGATCTTGCGCAGCTGGGCCAGGTGCGCGGGACGCAGGAAGTGCGCGATGTCGTGCATCGCCTCAGCTGTGAGCCGCTGGATCGCCGCCGGGTCGACCTTCAGGAAGGTCTGCCCGTCCGCCTCGAAGGTGGACACCCCCTCGGTGGTCACGAGCCGGTAGGGCGTCTCGTCCTCTCCGATGGGCAGCAGGTCGGAATAACGGAATTCGGGGTCGTCGCTCACACGCCGAGATTAGTCGGTGGTGTGCGCGGCGCCGCAGGGTGGGACGGGCATAGCCAACGGCCTGGCGACGTTGCACCCGATGTGCTCGTCCATGACTCAGTCGTGATCGGGGCCGGTCAGGCCGGCCTCTCGTCGTCCTACCACCTGAAGCGGCGCGGCCTGTCCCATGTCGTGCTCGACGCCGATGCGCACCCGGGCGGCGCCTGGCAGCACCGCTGGGACTCGCTGACGATGTACGACGTCCATGGCATTGCCGAGCTGCCCGACTCGAGTCCTCCGGACCGTGCCAAGGACCGGGCCGACGACCGGGCCAACGTGGTCGTGCCGGAGTACTTCGACTCCTACGAGCAACGCAACGAGCTGCCCGTCCTGCGCCCGGTTCACGTTGACCGGGTGACCAGTGACGGCGTCACGGGAGAGGGCGATCTGCTCGTCGTCCACAGCGGGGAGCGGAGCTGGACGACCCGCACGTTGATCAATGCGACCGGCACCTGGAGCCAGCCGTTCGTGCCGCACTATCCGGGGGTCGAGTCCTTTGCCGGCGAGCAGCTGCACACCTATCAATACCCCGGACCCCTTCATTTCAAGGGCAAACGCGTCCTTGTCGTCGGCGGGGGAGCGTCCGCAGTCCAGTTTCTCGGCGAGCTCGCACCGATCACCGACACGCTGTGGGTGACCCGGCGGCCACCGGTCTGGAGGGCGGACGGCTTCGACCGGGAGGCCGGCCACGCAGCCGTTGCGCTCGTTGAGGAGCGTGTCCGTCAGGGACTGCCGCCGGCCAGCGTCGTGAGCGTCACCGGACTCGCGCTGCGGGAGCAGGAGCAGGAGGCCGCGCGACTGGGCGCCTATCGGCGGCTACCGATGTTCCAACGGATCGAGCGGGGCGGCGTGCGCTGGGCGGACGGCACCTTCGAGCCCGTCGACGTGATCCTGTGGGCGACCGGGTTCCGGCCTGCTGTCACCCATCTCGCCCCGTTGCACCTGCGCAGCGCGAGAGGCGGCATCCAGCTCGACGGGACGACAGCCGTGCTCGATCCGCGTGTGCAGCTGGTCGGTTACGGCCCCTCGGCGAGCACGATCGGAGCCAACCGCGCCGGCCGTGCCGCCGCGATCGCGGTCGCGAGGTATGTCGCAAGCGTGAGGCTGCCCTCGAGCGACCTGGAGTCAGGAGCCCGATCGGCGTAGCGCGATTAGTTGAATTGTGCACGGCCAAGTGGCGACGCAGTACTCGTCGGGGCCTCTGGGGGGTACGGTCAGGCAACGTCCGATCTGTCAGGAGTTCGTCGTGAAGATTCGTTCCCTCACCGCCATCACCGCCACCGTTGCCTCCATGGCCCTTGTCACTGCCTGCGGCAGTGCTCCGCCATCGAAGTCGAACTCGAACTCTGCTGCCGCAACTGCCACCTCTGCGCAGGACTTCGGCGGCATGGACAAGCTGGTCGCAGCTGCCAAGAAGGAAGGCCAGCTCAACGTCATTGCGCTGCCGCCCGACTGGGCCAACTACGGCAACGTCATCAAGGCTTTCTCGGACAAGTACGGCATCAAGGTCAACTCCGCGCAGCCCGACGCTGCCAGCCAGGACGAGATCAACGCTGCCACCCAGCTGAAGGGCCGCAAGACCGCGCCCGACGTCTTCGACCTGGGACAGAGCGTGGCGCTGGCCAACGTCAGCATGTTCGCGCCCTACGAGGTCACGGACTGGTCCACCATCCCGGCCGACTTCAAGGACCCCACCGGCACCTGGGCCAACGACTACGGCGGCTTCATGTCGATCGGCTACGACTCGAGCAAGGTGCCCGAGGTCAAGCAGCTCAGTGACCTGCTCGGCTCGGCGTACAAGGGAAAGGTCGCCCTCAACGGTGACCCGACCACGGCCGGCGCCGCGTTCTCCGGTGTGATGATGGCTGCCCTGGCCAACGGCGGCTCCGCCGACGACATCTCCGCCGGCGTGAACTTCTTCAAGAAGCTCAAGCAGGCCGGCAACTTCATCCCGGTCGACCCGACTCCGGCAACCATCGAGTCCGGCCAGACGCCGGTCGTCATCGACTGGGACTACACCAACGCCGCCGAGACGGCGAAGCTCCCGAGCTGGAAGGTGGTCGTGCCCTCGACCGCTGTCGTCGCGGGCTACTACTACCAGGCCATCAACAAGGACGCGCCGAACCCGGCCGCTGCCCGGCTCTGGGAAGAGTTCCTCTACTCCGACGCCGGTCAGAACCTGTACCTCGCAGGCGGTGCCCGGCCCGTGCGTGCGGACGCGATGGTGACCGCAGGGACGATCGACACGGCCAACTACGCCAAGCTGCCCAAGGTGAGCGGTACGCCGGTCATCCCGACCACTGACCAGACGACGAAGGCGGCGACGTACCTCAGCTCCAACTGGGCGAAGGCGATCGGCTAATCGTGGCGACGGCCAGGGGCGGCGGCGTCCTGCTGAGGCGTCGGCTGGCGCCGGCGCTGGGTCTCGTCCCGTTCCTGGCCTACCTGCTCATCTTCCTGGTGATCCCGACCGTCGTGGTCCTGGCGGGCGCCTTCCAGGAGAAGGGATCGTTCAGCCTCACCAACATCGACGCGCTCAAAGAGGCGGCGAGCCGCACGGCGCTGGGCAAGAGCGTGCTGCTCTCGGGCAGTACGGCGGTCATCGGGGCGGTGCTGGGTGCGGTGCTGGCCTGGCTGGTCATCGGCGCGCGGCCGACCAGCCTGCTGCGCCGCGCGGTCGTCTCGCTCAGCGGGGTGTTCGCCCAGATGGGCGGCGTGAGCCTGGCCTTCGCCTGGATCGCAACGATCGGCTACAGCGGCGCCGTCACGAACTTCTTCAGGTCGCACCTCGGGATCGACCTGTGGGGCAACGGCTGGCTCTACGCGCTTCCCGGCCTGATCCTGGTCTACTGCTACTTCCAGATCCCGTTGATGGTGATCGTCTTCCTGCCCGCGTTGGAAGGCATCCGGCCACAGTGGCAGGAAGCCGCGGTGACTCTCGGCGCCAGCAAGTGGCAGTACTTCTCGCAGGTCCTTGTCCCGCTGCTTCGTCCGGCGTTCCTGGGTTGCACCCTGCTGCTGTTCGCCAACGCGTTCGCGGCGTACGCGACGGCCGCGGCCCTGGTCAGCCAGGGCTCGCCGATCGTGCCGCTGATGATCCGCCAGGCGCTGACCAGCGAGGTCGTGCTGGGCCGCCAGCACCTTGCCTATGCGCTCGCCCTTGAGATGGTCGTCGTGGTCGTCGTGGTGATGGTCCTCTACGGTCTGCTCATCCGCCGGTCAGCGAAGTGGTTGCGATGATCCGGGTCGTTCGCTGGGCCTTGCTGCTGGCCTTCGCCGTGTACTTCTTCATCCCGCTGCTGGCGATGCTGGACTTCAGCACCCGCAAGATCGGTGGTGCCGGCCGGACGCTGGATGCCTGGAAGGCGCTCGGCCAGGACTCGCAGCTGACCCACGCGATCGGCGCCTCCCTGGCCCTCGCCGTCTGCACCGTGGTGCTGATGCTCGTGCTTCTGCTGCCGACGATGATCTGGGTGCGGATCCGGCTGCCGAAGATGACCCGGGTGATCGAGTTCCTCTGCCTGCTGCCGTTGACCATCCCGGCTCTCGTGATCGTGGTGGGCATCTCGGGCGTCTACGCCTGGGTGAACTATTTCTTCGGCTACTCGCCGATCGTGCTGACCTTTGCCTATGTGGTGCTGGTGCTGCCGTACTCCTACCGGGCGCTGGATGCCTCGCTGTCATCGATCGACGTGATCACGCTGGCCGAGGCCGCTCGCTCGCTGGGCGCCGGCTGGTACTCCGTGATCGTGCGGGTGATCGTGCCCAATGTCTGGCCGGGAGTGCTGTCGGCGGCCTTCATCTCGGTGGCCCTGGTTCTCGGGGAGTACACCTTCGCCAGCCTGCTGGGGAACTACAACACGCTGCCTGTGGCGATCGCCTTGTTCGGCAAGAGCAGCGGCACGATCTCGGTGGCCGCCTCACTCGCGTCGATGCTGTTCGCCGCCGTCCTGCTGCTCGGACTCTCCTTCTTCGGCGGGCGCCGGCGAATGTCGAAAGGAACCTCGTCTTGAACACTGGAACCCCGGTCCAGCTCGTCGACCTCGAACGCAGCTACGGAGGTGTCCGCGCCCTCGACGGGTTGACCCTGGACATCAGCCCGGGCGAGATGGTGGTGCTCCTCGGCCCCTCAGGCTGCGGCAAGACGACCGCACTGCGGATCCTGGCCGGTCTCGAGCAGGCCAACTCGGGACAGGTCCGGGTCGGCGGGGCGGACCTCACGAACACCTCGGCGAACAAGCGCGACATGGGCATGGTGTTCCAGGCGTACTCGCTGTTCCCGCACCTCACCGTGGCGGAGAACGTCGCCTTCGGCCTGAAGCTGCACGGACGCAGCCTCGCCGTCCGGACCAAACGCGCCCAGGAGATGCTCGAGCTCGTCGGGCTGGTCCAGCAGGGTGACCGCTACCCCGTGCAGCTCTCCGGTGGGCAGCAGCAACGCGTCGCGCTGGCCCGTGCGCTTGCGATCGAGCCCGCGGTGCTGTTGCTCGACGAGCCGCTCTCGGCCCTCGACGCGAAGGTGCGCGTGCAGCTGCGCGACGAGATCCGCCGGATCCAGCTCGAGGTCGGTACGACGACCCTGTTCGTCACCCACGACCAGGAGGAAGCCCTTGCCGTGGCCGACCGGGTGGGCGTGATGAACGCCGGCCGGCTCGAGCAGATCGCCACGCCGACCGAGCTCTACTCCTCGCCGGCCACCCCGTTCGTTGCGGAGTTCGTCGGACTCAGCAACCGGCTGCCCGCCGCGGTCGACGGAGACGTCGCTGTCGTGATGGGCAACCGGATTCCGGCGCTGCCCGGCTCGGCGCGTGCGGGAGTCGCCCTGGTCCGCCCGGAAAGCGTGCGGCTGGTGGCCGACAAGCTGGGCGCGGCGACCGTGACGACGATCGCCTTCCTGGGCGCTCTCTCCCGAGTCACCTGCACCCTGGACGACGGCACCACCGTGCTGGGCCAGCTGGGCAGCAGCGACGCGATCGCCCTCACGCTGGGTGACCGGGTGCGTCTCGACCTGGCGACCACCCCGGTCCTCGTCGTGCCCGCGGCCTGACCGACCACGCCGGCCGCGGCTACGCTGCTCGCATGGAGGGACCAGACCCCAACACCCCAGCCCGTCGGCCGGACCCGGCTCAACTCCGCATCTCCGATGAGGATCGCCACAAGGTCTCCGAGATCCTGCGCGAGGCTGCGGGCGACGGCCGGATCGACCTGGCCGAGCTCGATGAACGGCTGGAAGCGGCGTACGCGGCCAAGACCTACGCCGATCTGGTGCCGATCACGCTCGACCTCCCGGCAGCCGGCCCGGCGCATCCGCTCGTCGAGCAGCCGACAGCGCATTCGCCCTCGGTGGTCGTCAGCGGTGGGCCGGACCGCCAGCATGGCGTGGCGATCATGAGCGGCATCGAACGCAACGGTGTCTGGACGGTGCCGAAGTCCTACACGATCACCTGCTTCATGGGTGGTGCCGAACTGGACCTGCGACAGGCGAACTTCGCTGCGCAGGAGGTGGTGCTCACCGTCAACGCGATCATGGGTGGCGCGGACATCACGGTGAACGCCAACACCCGCGTGCTGATGGAAGGCATCGGCATCATGGGCGGCTACTCCGGCCCGCGGGACGACGACGAGACGCACTTCGACGCGAACTCACCGACGGTGCGGGTCAGGGGGATCGCGCTGATGGGCGGCGTCTCCGTCAGCCGCAAGCCGATGCCCGGCGAGGACCGTCGAAGCCTGAGGCGCCGCAACCGCGACCACTAGTCAGCGGTCGGCGGTGCGCCGAACCACGTCGGCAACGGTGTCGTACAGCGCCGCGGGCAGGTCATGGCCCATGCCCTCGATGATGAGCAGCTCCGCGCCGGGGATCGCCGACGCAGTCGCCCGCCCGCCCGAGACGTGCACCATCCGGTCGGCCGTGCCGTGGATGACCGCTGCGGGCATCTTCAAGCCGGCAAGGGCGCGCGTGCGGTTCGGCTGGGTGAGGATCGCGAGCATCTGACGCAGGATGCCGGAGCTGCTGATGCCTCTGTCGAAGGTGTCGCCGGCCTTCTCGCGGGTGAAGTCCTCCTCGGTCGGGTACGCCGGGGAGCCGATCATCTTCCAGAACCTCAGCGAGCGTTCGACGTACGCCTCGCGGTCGCGCTGACGCGGGGCGATCAACGCCGGGAGCACCCGTGGGTCCTGCCAGCCGACCGTGCGGCGCCCGGTCGTGGACATGATCGACACGACGCTGGCGACCCGGTCGGGCTGGGCGATCGCCATGCTCTGCACGATCATCCCGCCCATGGAGACTCCCATGACGTTGGCGCGGTCGATGCCGAGGTGGTCGAGCAGCCCGAAGGCATCGTCGGCCATGTCGGTCAGCGTGTAGGGCGCGCTGCGCAGGCTCCCGGAGAAGGCGCGGACCAGCATCGTGCGCGTCACGCGACCGCGGTCCCGACCCGAGTGGCCGGTGTCGCGGTTGTCGAAGCGGATGACGAAGAATCCCTTGCTGGCAAGGAGTTTGCACAGTTGCGGGTCCCACCAGGTCATCGGGCCGCCGAGACCCATCACCAGCAGCAGCGGGTCGTCCTCGGGGTTGCCGAACGTCTGGTAGCAGAGCTCGATCCCGGTGTTGACGGGTGCACGCAGCTCCTCGGAGACCACCACAACGGGAGTGCTCGCCTTGGCGGCAGCCTTGCGTGGTCGGGACGCGGGCATGTGCAGGCCTTTCGGTCAATGGGGGCCTTGAGAGTCTAGGCACAGACCAGGACGTCTCAAAGGTCGAAATCCCAGATTCTTCAGTCTTCAACCGTTACTTTCACTGAGTGAACTCACCACTCGGCGACTTCCTGCTGCCACCCGGGTTTGCTCCACTGCGTCTCGGCTCGCTGGCCAACGAGTCCAGCGCCGTTGTCGAGGCAGTTCGCCTGGTCCGACGTACGCGTCAGGACAAGAGAGCCCGCGCCGGACTGGCGTACGCCGGCCACAGTCGCCGCAAGCCGGTCGACCCGGTGCTGCTCATCCCGGGGTTCCTCGCCGGCGACAGTTCGCTGGGCTTCCTGGCGAAGTTCCTGCGCCAGCAGGGCTTCCGCACCTACCGCTCCGGCATCCACACCAACGTTGGCTGCACCCAGGATGCCGCTGACCGCCTCGAGCGGCGCATCGAGACGATCGCGATCCGTCGCGGTCGCAAGGTCAGCATCGTCGGCCACAGCCTCGGCGGCATGCTCGCCCGTGGCCTTGCCTCCCGACGGCCTGACCTGATCGACGGCATCGTCACGATGGGCAGCCCGATGCGCGCGCCGGGCGCCGTGAACTCCTTCCTGGCCTGGGATGTCGAGATGCTGACCCGGCTGACCCGGGCGGGCTTCGGCGGTCTGATGAGCGAGGACTGCGTTGCTGGAGCGTGTGCACGGCGGAGCTGGGATGACCAGAACTCCCTGCTCGACCCGGCGATCGGCTTCACCGCGATCTACTCCAAGCGGGACGGGGTCGCCGACTGGCGGGCCTGCATCGACCCCGATGCGACGGCGGTCGAGGTGAGGACCAGTCACTGCGGCATGGCGATCGATCCGATCGTCTTCGACGAGGTGCTGCGGGCCCTGCGCGACCAGCAGTTCAGTCGGGCCACTCGTTCGGAAGGTCCGAGCGCAGTGGCGAGTCTGCGCCGCGTCGTAAACAAGTGAGCGCAGCGACCTCAACAGCTCCCTGAAGCAACCGACGCAGGTCCGCTTCGTCAGTGGGTACGCCGGCCCCGAACTCGCCCATCGCGTCCGACTCGAAGAGGATCGCCAGCGTTGCGGCCATGAACGCGTCGCCGGCACCGACCGTGTCGACAACGACGATCTCGGGTGCCTCGACGCTGACCGACCCGTCGGTGACGTAGGCCGTGGCCCCGTCGGCGCCGCGGGTGATCACCACCAGCTCGGTGCGCTCACCGGCGAGCAGTGACCGGGCAATGTCCTCGAGGTCGGCGCCCGGCTGCAGCAGCTCGACATCCTGGTCGCTGAGCTTGACCAGGGTGGAGCGGTCGGCGATCAGCTCGACCTGACGCCACGCCTCCGTGCGGTCGTCGAGGAACGGCTCACGGATGTTGGGGTCGTAGCTGATGAACACCCCACGCGCATAGGCCTGGTCGAACAGGTCCAGGACACTGTTCCGGCCGGGCTCGATCAGGGCGCCGAGCGAACCGAGGTGCAGCGCATCGCAGGCGGGCAGCTCCTGGTGCGGTAGCGACCACTCGATGTCGAAGTCGTACGTCGCCCCGCCGAGCCGGTCGAGCCGGGCAGTCGCCGTCGAGTTCGGGCCCGGGGAGGCGATGATCTCCGCACCGCTCGCGGAGACATGGTTGACGATCCGTCCGCCACGCTCGTCGGTGCCGGCCTGGGTGATCAGGATGGTCGGTACGTCGAGTCGGGCCAGGCCCACTGCGACATTGAGCGGCGAACCGCCCACCGCTTCGGTGGTGTCGCCGTCCACGTCGATGACGACGTCGACCAGCGACTCTCCGACGACAACGATCACGAGATCACCCGCGGATCAGCTGGCTCAACTGTCAAAGTCGACGTCGGCGTAGGACCTGAGCTTGCTCAGCTTGTGGTCGGAGTGGATGGAGCGGATCGTGCCGCTCCGCGAGCGCATCACCAGCGAGTGGGTGGAGGCGCCGTTGGCGCGGTAGCGGACGCCCTTCATCAGCTCGCCGTCGGTGATGCCGGTCGCGACGAAGAAACAGTCGTCGCCGGAGACCAGGTCGTCGGTGGCGAGCACCGCGTCGAGATCATGGCCCGCGTCGATCGCCCGTTCGCGCTCGGCGCCGTCGTGCGGCCAGAGCCGACCTTGGATGACGCCGCCGAGGCACTTCATCGCGCACGCCGTGATGATGCCCTCGGGCGTGCCGCCGATGCCGAGCAGCAGGTCGACGCCGGTGTCCGGACGGGCGGCCATGATCGCGCCGGCCACGTCACCGTCGGTGATGAACTTGATGCGCGCACCGGTCGCGCGGATCTCGTCGACGAGCGACCCATGGCGCGGCCGGTCGAGGAGGACGACGGTGACGTCCTCGGCCTTACTGCCCTTGGCCTTGGCGACCTGGTGGATGTTCTCGGCGACCGGGTAGCGGATGTCGACGACATCGGCTGCCTCCGGGCCGGTGACGAGCTTCTCCATGTAGAACACCGCGGACGGGTCGTACATCGAGCCACGCGGTGCCACTGCGAGCACCGAGACCGCGTTGGACATGCCCTTCGCGGCCAGGGTGGTGCCGTCGATCGGGTCCACCGCGACGTCGCACTCGGGTCCGGTGCCGTCGCCGACCACTTCGCCGTTGTAGAGCATCGGGGCGTTGTCCTTCTCGCCCTCACCGATCACGACGGTGCCGCGCATGCCGACCGTGGAGATCAGCACCCGCATCGCATTGACGGCCACGCCGTCGGCGCCGTTCTTGTCGCCCCTGCCGACCCACCGGCCGGCTGCCATCGCGGCGGCTTCGGTGACCCGCACCAGCTCCAGCGCGAGGTTGCGGTCGGGAAGGCTGGGGCTCACGGTCAGTGAGTCGGGAATCCGGCTGTCAGGCATGGGGTGATGTTAACGGCCCGACACTGACGCGCCGTGCCCGTCTTGTGGCCTGCCGGCCGATCCGGCCGCCAATGTGGCAGCGAAGACGGCAACTTCTGTCGCCTTCACCGAGGCCCAGACGGTCGCCCCGGGCCGCAGCCCAAGATCCTGCGCCGAGGTCGACGTCACGTCGGCGAGCACGTCCCAGCTGCTGTCCGAGCTGGTGTCGGAGTCGCCCTGGAGGTGCACGCGGACGATGTCGTCGCGCGGGGTGGTCCGGCGTACGGTCGCCCGCCAGCGGTTGCGTGCCGACCCGACGGGCGCTGTCGTCGTGAGTGTGACGGCCGATGGGTCGAAGGTCGCCAACACCGGTCCGCTCGCGCGTGTCGCGGTGACCAGCTCGCCGCCTTCGTCGAGCTGGACGACGGTCCCGACCGCCTGTCCTCGCATCACGTTCAGGCCCAGCAGCCGGGCGGCGTGCGACGTGGCTGGTGCCTCCGCGACCCGCTCGGTGCGGTCGTCCTGGGCGACCCGGCCGTCCTCGAGCACGACGACCCGGTCGGCCAGGGCGAGTACGTCGAGTGACTCGTGGGTGACGAGGATCGCCACTCCGTCGTACGTCGCGAGGTGCGTCGAGAGCTCTTCGCGGAGCTCGGACGCGACCGCCACGTCGAGGGCGGCAAACGGCTCGTCGAGCAGCAGCACCTGCGGCTCGGTCGCCAGTGCCCGGGCCAGCGCGACCCGCTGCGCCTGCCCGCCGGAGAGCTGGTCGGGCAGCCGCCGGGCGAGGTCACCGACCCCGAGACGGTCGAGCCAGGAATGCGCCAGCGCATCGGCCTCGCGCCGGCCACGACCGCGCGCGCGGGGACCGAAGGCAACGTTCGCCGCCGCGCTGAGGTGCGGAAAGAGCAGATGCTCCTGGAAGACCAGCCCGACCGAGCGCTGGTGCGCGGCCAGACCGGTCCACGGACGGTCGGCGACCGTCACGGCGGCTGCTCCCGTGTCGAGCGTGCCCGCGATCGAGCGGAGCAGGGTCGTCTTGCCCGAGCCGTTGGGCCCGACGAGCCCGATCACCTGGCCGGCCTCGGCCGACAGCGTGCCGACGATCCGACCCGGCACCTCGGTGGACACCGTCAGGAAGCTCATCTGACACCCAGCCAGCGCTCGCGGAGACAGACCAGGACGGCAATGCAGACGATCAGCAGGACCAGGCTGAGCGCGGTTGCGGTGTCCTGGTCGCCCTGCAGCTGCGTGTAGACCTCGAGCGGCATCGTCCGCGTCGTGCCGGGATAGTTGCCGGCAAAGGTGATCGTCGCGCCGAACTCGCCCAGTGACCTCGCCCAGGCCAGCACCACCCCGGCCACCACGCCGGGCATTGCGAGGGGCAGGGTGACCCGGCGGAAGGTCGTCCAGCGGTCCGCACCCAGGGTCGCCGCCGCGACCTCGAGGGACTTCGGCGTGGCCCGCAGCGCGCCTTCAACGCTGATCACGAAGAACGGCAACGACACGAAGGTGTGCGCGATCACGACCGCGAAGGTCGTATAGGGAATCCGGATGTCCCAGAGGTCCAGCAGGGGTTTGCCGATCAGGCCCATCCGTCCGAAGGCGCTCAGCAGCGCGACGCCGGCGACAACCGGCGGGAGCACCAGAGGCACCGTGACCAGTCCGCGGAGGATCTGTCGTCCGGGGAAGTCGAGGCGGGCGAGGATCCACGCGAGCGGCAGGCCGAGTACGACGCAGGCCGCGGCCGCGACCGTCGAGGTGAACACCGACAGCCGCAACGCCTGCAGGGACTCGTGGGTGGTGATGGTCGACCAGAACGAGCCGAGTGGGGCGGCCCACACGAGCGCGACCAGAGGGAGCACCAGGAAAACGGCGGCCACCCCGCCAACTGCGAGCAGCCGAACAGGTGGCCGACCGAGGGTCTTGCTCAACCCGCAGTCCGGTGGTCGAGCTCGGTCCGGTGGTCGGGCTCGGTCCGGTGGTCGAGCTTGTCGAGACTCACGGTTTGCCGAAGCCTGCCTTCGACAGCACGCCCTGGCCCTCGCGGCCTTCGAGGAGCGCGATGAACTCCTGGGACAGCTTGGCCTGCTTGGTGCCGGCGGTGGCGGCGATCCAGTAGGTGTTCGGTGAGTCCGAGGAATGCGGGACCGGCAAGGAGCTGACCTTGGCACCGGCTGCGGTCACGTCGGTGACGTAGACCATTCCCGCATCGGCCTCGCCAGACTCGATCTTCTGCAACACGGACTTCACGTCGACCTCCTGGCTGGCCGGCGCATGCGTGATGCCGTTGGTCTTCAGCAGGGCCGCAGCAGCGCTGCCGCACGGTGCGGTCGGCACACAGGTCAGGAAATCGATGCCCTTGGCCTGGATGCCGGCGAAGCTGGTCAGCTTGGCCGGGTTGGCTGCCGGGATCGCCAGCACCATCGTGTTCGTGGCGAACTCGGTGGCGTCGCCGCTGATGCCTTTGTCGGTCTTGGCCTGGTCCATCGTCTTCTTGTCGGCGGTGGCGAGGATGTCGCCGGGAGCCTGCTGCGCCGCCTGCTGCTCCAAGGTTGCGCTGGAGTCGAAGACCATCGTCACCTTCACACCCTTGTGCTGCTGCTCGAAGGTCTTCTGGAGATCGGTGAATGTCTCGGTCAGCGAGCTCGCGGCCAGCACGGTCAGGGTCTGGGTCTTCGATGACGAGCCGCCGCCGCTGCTTCCGCAGGCGGACAAGGCGAGCGCCATCACGAGGGCACTACCGGTCAGGACTGTCTTCTTCATGGACGCTCCACTACGACGTTGGTTGACTTGACGGAGGCGATGGCGCGTACGCCGGGTTCGAGGCCGAGCTCGTCTGCTGCTTCCGAGCTCATCAGCGAGACGATCCGGTAGTGCCCGCAGATCAGCTCGACCTGGGCCATCACGGTGTCCTTCTTGACCGCGACCACGATCCCGGCGAGCCGGTTGCGGGCGCTCACACTCGCTGCCCGGGTCTGCTCCCGGTCCGGGTTCTCGGCCAGCTCGACCGCCGTACGAGCCAGGGCTGGGGCGGGTACGACGGCCCGACCGTCCTCCTGCTTCGACTCGAGCCGACCGGCGTCGATCCACCGACGGACGGTGTCGTCGCTGACACCGAGGATCTCTGCGGCTTCCGCAATCCGGTACGTCATCACGCTCACATTGAACCGCAATTGCGGGCCAATGGGTACACAGGAGTCCGCACGCAAGGACGAGGAGCCTAGGTGATGAGGGCGCTCCAGCCCGCGAGCACGCAGACCCCGGCGAGGATGCCGAGCGGTGAGGCAATCAGCGCGACCAGGTGGAAGTCCCGCGACGACGGCCGGACCCCGGCCCGCACCAGCGTCCGCCGCCACAGCAGATTGGCGAGCGACCCGGTCCAGGTCAGTGACGACCCGACGTTGATGCCGATCAGGGTGGCGAGCACGGCGGTGGTGCCGAGGGGCGCGACCAGGGGCACCAGGAGGAGCGTCGCAGGCAGGTTGTTCACCGCATTCGCGAGGACCGCACCGAGCGCCGCGAGGAGCAGCAACGCGACGAGGCCGTCGTTCGACGGGACCAGGTGTCCGACCAGATCGCCCAGCCACGCCCTGGACAGCACGGCCACCACCAGCCCGAGGCAGAGCACGAACAGCCCGAACGACAGGTGCGCGCTCTGCACCAGCTCGACCGGAGTCTCGGTCCGGTGCACCAGCCCGTGAACGCCGAGAGCCACCGCAGCCACGACCGCGACCCAGGCCGGGTTGACGCCCAGCGGCGAGGTGGCGGCGAAGGCGGCCAGCATCAGCACGACGACGGCCAGCGGCACCAGCGGCAGCGGGTCGAGCTCACCCCGGTGGTCGAGCTTGTCGAGACCACTCTCAGGATCCACGTCCCGATCCCGACACCACACCCGGATCACGACGTACTCGATCAGCACGACGACCAGCCACGCGGGCGCCATCAGCACCGCGAACCGGCCGAACGAGATCGCCAGGAACGGCAGCGCCAGCAGGTTCGTCAGATTCGAGACCGGCAGCAACAGGGACCCGGAGTTCGCCAGCCGCACGCACGCCAGCTGGCCGGCGCGACCGCTCCAGCGCGCAGCGGCTGCGGCGGCGACGACCACGGGGGTCAGCAGGACCACCGTCGCATCCAGGCTGAGCGCGATCGTGGTCAGCGCGGCCACCGCGAAGGTCAGCGCGAGCGGCCAGCGGACCTGGGCCAGCCGTTGTCCCACGGCGGCGAAGAGTCCCTCGGCCCGGCAGCACTCGGCCACGACCAGGATCGCGGCCAGGAAGATCACCACCGGCAGCAGGTGCTTCAGCTCGGCGCGTACGCCGGCCCAGTGCAGCGTCCCCGTGGCCAGCGCAGCCCCGGCAGCGACGATCCCGACGAGCGCTTCGGTGCGCCCACGCGGGTGTACGTAGGCGACCACCAGCAGCGCGATCAGCGCGACCAGCGGCACCGCATCTCGCAGGAGAGTGACCACCGCCCGAGAGTAGGGCCTGGGCGGTTGGCAGGATGGAGCCCATGAGCCAACAGCCCGCGCGGTATGAGCGCTCCTCCGCCGGGATGATCGGCGCGATGGTCATCACGGTGGTCGTCGTCATCGGGTTCGTGGGGTTCCGCGCGCTGAACCGCGACAACGCGGCGACTCCGATCCCGACCGTCGACTACGCGTCCTGGGTCAAGGCCGGTCGTGACGACCACAAGATCGAGACCCTCGCCCCGACGAGGCTGCCGGCCGGCTGGCGGGCAACCAGCGTCAACTACACGACCGGGGTCAGCCCGCACTGGCACCTCGGGATCCTCACCGACACCGGCAAGTACGTCGGCATCGAGGAGGCCAGGACGTCTGCGCAGGACCTGGTCCAGCAGTACGTCGACCAGAACGCCACCCGGATCGGTCCGGTCACGATCCCGGTCCCGAGCGGCTGGACGGGGCCGGCTCCGAAGTGGACAGCCTGGCAGGACTCGGGCGGCGACTACGGAGTCGTCGCGCAGCTCGGGACGGGCCTGTCCGCCGAGAACGTGCTGATCGTCGGCTCGGCCACCGGCGCGGAGGTCCGTTCGTTCGCCGGCTCGCTGACCAACGGCTCCTGACCCACCTCTCGCCGACCCGTCAGAAGTTCACGCGTCACTCTCGCCGAGCCGTCAGTAGTTCACGCGTCACTCTCGCCGAGCGCCCTGTTGAGCCGTTCGCGGGCACCTTCGAGAGCGGTCTGACAGATCTTCGCGAGCTCCTCGCCCCTCTCCCACAGGGCGAGGGACTCCGCGAGCGACGTACCGCCCTGCTCGAGCGTGCGCACCACCTCGATCAGCTGGTCGCGGGCTTCCTCGTAGCTGGGTTGTTCAGCCTTGGCCATCGGAGTCCTCCAGGTCGGTGTCGGTGGTGTTGATGAGCTCCACGGGCTCGACGGTCGTGGTCGTCGCGCCGATGCGGCCGTCGGCCACTCGGATGTGGATGTCGTGGCCTGGCTCGAGGGTCGCGACGCTGGAGAGCGCCTGACCATCGGCGTCGGAGAGTACGGCGTACCCGCGGCGCAGCGTGGCCAACGGCGACAGTGCCCGGACCCGGGCGAGCTGATGGCCGAGGTCGTCGTGGGACCGGTCCAGGACATGACCCAGCGAGCGGCGCGACCGGTCCCGGAGGGACCCGATCTCGGCGAGCCGCTCGGCCAGGCCGGCGCGCGGGTCGGCCAGGCTCGGCCGCGACCGGAGAGCGGCGAGTTGCTGCTGCTCACGGCTGATCCATTGGCGTACGGCCATCCGGCCGCGTTCGCGCAGCTGCAGCACGCGCTGCGCCTCCTCGGCGACGTCGGGCACGATCCGCTTGGCGGCGTCGGTCGGGGTGGAGGCCCGGACGTCTGCGACCAGGTCGAGGATGGGGGAGTCGGGTTCGTGCCCGATCGCGGACACCACCGGCGTGGTGAGCCCGTGGACGCAGCGGATCAGGGCCTCATCGGAGAACGGCAGCAGATCCTCGACCGATCCGCCCCCTCTTGCGACGACGATCACGTCGACCTCGGCATTGCGGTTGAGCTCGCCGAGCGCCTCGATCACGTCACGGGCGGCGTTGACGCCCTGCATGGCGGCGTACCTCACCGTGAACTGCACCGACGGCCAGCGTCGCCGGGCGTTCTCAAGGACGTCCCGCTCGGCTGCGGAGTTCTGCGCGGTGACCAGGCCGATGTTGCGGGGGAGGAACGGCAGCCGGCGTTTGAGCTCCTCGGCGAACAGTCCCTCGGCCGCGAGCAGCTGCCGGCGACGCTCGAGCTGGGCCAGCAGCTCACCCTCGCCAACGAGCCGGATCTCCCTGACCTGCAAGGAGATCGTGCCGCGGTTGGCGTACCACGAAGGCTTCGCGTGTACGACGATCTGGGCGCCCTCGACCAGCGGCGTCGGCAGCGAGTCGACGACGCCCTTGGACACGGTGAGGTTGATCGAGATGTCGGCCAGCTTGTCGCGCAGCGTCATGAAGACGGTGTTCATCCCGCCACGACGGGAGATCTGGGTGACCTGTCCCTCGACCCACACCGCGCCGAGCCGGTCGATCCACGACCCGATCGCCTGCGCGATCTGGCGGACCGGCGCCGGCTGCTCGGGAGAGGTGTCCATGGTCACGGCTGGGACTCTATGCGCTGGCGCCTACGATTGCCGTCATGAGCACCGACCTGGGGACACCGGCCGTACTCTCGCCCGACGAAGCCGAGCGAGCAGTGCTGCTTGCTGCCCCGCGCGGCTACTGCGCCGGCGTGGACCGGGCGGTGATCACCGTGGAGAAGGCGCTCGACCTGTACGGCGCACCGGTCTATGTCCGCAAGCAGATCGTGCACAACAAGCACGTCGTGTCGAACCTCGAGTCCCGCGGCGCGATCTTCGTGGAGGAGCTCGACGAGGTTCCCGAAGGCCAGACGGTCGTCTTCTCCGCACACGGAGTCTCGCCCGTCGTCCACGAGCAGGCCGCTGCGCGTGGCCTGAAGACGATCGACGCGACCTGCCCGCTGGTGACCAAGGTGCACCACGAGGCACGCCGTTTCGCGAGCGAGGACTACGACATCCTGCTGATCGGCCACGAGGGCCACGAGGAGGTCGAGGGCACCGCCGGCGAGGCCCCCGAGCACATCCAGCTCGTGCAGCACCCCGACGACGTACCCAACATCGTCGTTCGCGACCCGGCCAAGGTGGCCTGGCTCTCCCAGACGACGCTGTCGGTCGACGAGACGCTCGAGACGGTCGCCGCGATCCGGGAACGGTTCCCGCTGCTGCTTGACCCGCCGAGCGACGACATCTGTTATGCCACCCAGAACCGCCAGCTCGCGGTCAAGGAGATCTCTCCCAACGCAGACCTGGTGATCGTGGTCGGCTCGGGCAACTCCTCGAACTCGGTCCGGCTGGTCGAGGTCGCCCTCGAGGCCGGCGCCAAGGCGTCCTACCGCGTCGACGATGCGTCCGAGATCGACGAGGCCTGGCTCGACGGGGTCGCCACCGTCAGCGTCACCTCCGGTGCGTCTGTCCCCGAGGAGCTCGTCGACGGCGTGCTCAGCTTCCTGGCCGAGCGCGGCTATCCCGACGCCAAGGCCGTGCACACGGCCGAGGAGTCGCTGATCTTCGCGCTTCCGCCCGAGCTGCGCCGCGACATGCGCCTGGCTTCCTCGAAGTAGTTCGGTGATCGGCTGATGGCGCGGTATTTCGACGTACACCCGGTTGATCCGCAGCCGCGTGCGATCAGCCAGGTCGTGGAGATTCTCCGCACCGACGGGCTGATCGCCTACCCGACGGACTCCTGTTATGCGCTGGGGATCCAGCTGGGCAACCGCGAGGGCCTCAACCGCATCAAGGAGATCCGCAAGCTCGACGACAAGCACCACTTCACGCTGGTCTGCCGGGACTTCGCCCAGCTGGGCCAGTTCGTGCAGATCGACAATGCTGCGTTCCGGGCGATCAAGTCCGCGACCCCTGGGCCGTACACGTTCATCCTCCCGGCGACTGCCGAGGTGCCGAAACGGCTGATGCACCCGAAGAAGCGGACCGTCGGCGTACGCATCCCGGACCACCCGGTCGTGCGCGCCCTACTCGAAGAGCTCGGTGAGCCGTTGCTGTCGAGCACGTTGCTGATGCCCGGCGAGGAGGACCCGATGACCGAGGGCTGGCAGATCAAGGAGGAGCTGGATCACTGGTTGGACGCGGTGATCGACTCCGGTGACTGCGGGTCCGAGCCGACGACGGTGGTCGACTTCTCCTCCGGCGTTGCCGAGGTGTCGAGGTACGGCGCGGGTGACGCCGCCAGGTTCGAGTAGAACTGCTGCTCGTCGAACATGACCTGGCCCCGGCGGTCGAGACCACGTCTGCGCTGCATCACCCGGTGCCGGATCCCGAGCACGACAAGGGCGAGCGCGTAGCCGGCGAACAGCGCGGCGGCGTGGTTGGCCAGCCCCGAGATCACACCCTGCACGACCCCGTCACCCGGTCCGGCGACCGACCTGCGGAAGGCGATCGAGAGCAACACCGACGACCCGAGCAGCAGCATCGGAGGGAGTACGCCGACCCGGAAGAAGTCCCGCGGGTGCACCAGCAGGGCGCCCGCCACACAGATCCCGACGAAGCCGAGGTCGAAGATCAGGTCGAGCCGCTGGGTGATCGCCAGGTTCAAGGCGATGACGAGCGCACAACCCAAGGACGACAGCCGGGTGACCCTGCTGCCGGACATCCGGCCCTCTTCCCACACCGTGGGTGCACTCACCCCTCCAAGTTAGGCCGCGACGGAGGTCAATCTCCGACGGCGCGCCGTGCCTCGGGCGGTGGTGACGCCAGCTCCGGGAGCTCGTCCCGGGGCTCGGCAACGGTTTCGAGGAGCTCGACCGCCGTCATCGGACGCGGGGTCTCGATCACCGGGACCGGTGCGACCAGCGACTCCCGGGCGACACCGATGTCCTCGAACTGCCGTGCCGTCACGAACACCCTGCTCTCCAGCGAGCCGATGGCCCGGTTGTAGGCCTCGACGGATGCCTTGAGCGACCGGCCGACCTTGTCCAGGTGGCCGCCCATCACCCCGAGCCGCGTGTAGAGGTCGCGACCGAGCTCGTGGATCTCGCGGGTCCGCTCGGCCAGGGTCTCGGTCGTCCAGCCGTGCGCAATCGTCCGGAGCAGCGCGATCAGCGTGGTCGGGGTGGCGAGCACGACGTTGCGGACCGCGGCGTACTCGATCATCGAGGGGTCCGTCTCGAGCGCCGCCGAGAGGAACGACTCGGCCGGCATGAAGAGCACCACGAACTCGGGTGTCGACGGCAGCGCACGCCAATAGGCCTTGCCGGACAGGGCATCCACGTGGGTCCGGAGCTGTCTCGCGTGCCGGCGGAGGTGCCCGGCCTGTTCATCCTCCTCGTCGGTGGCGAGCGCGTCGAGGTAGGCGTCGAGTGGCACCTTCGAGTCGACCACGATGCTCTTCTTGCCGGCCAGGTGAACGACCAGGTCGGGGCGTTGCGGACCGTCGTACGTCAGGTGCACCTGCTCGTCGAAGTCGCACCGCTCCACCAAGCCGGCCAGCTCGACGCTGCGGCGCAGGTGCATCTCGCCCCACTGCCCCCGGACCTGCGGCTTGCGAAGCGCCGAGGAAAGCGCACCGGTCTCCTTGCGGAGCGCATCCGTGCCATGGCGTACGTCGTCGACCTGCTGGCGCAGCTGGCTCTGCCAGGCAACGCGGTGCTGTTCGAGGTCGCGCATCTGGTCGTGCAACCGGTCGAGCCCGTCACGGATGACCGCCTGCTCGGCAACCGGGTCGTCCGAACGCCGCAGCCAGAGCAGCGCGCCCACCCCGCCGAGCAGCACGCCCACCAGCAGGGCCGAGAGAACCACGAAGATGTCCATGCCCCGAACATCCCAGCCCGCACCGACAAATCCGGGTTGGGTGCGCTCGTGAATTCCCACGGTATGCAGGTTTCCTGCTACTTCCTGAGGCGTGCAGAGCTCGGGAGGTAGCAGGATCCATTGGGAAGTCCTTCGCGACAGCTCAGGAAACCTACATACCGTGGGAATTCGACGGCCGGTGGAGCACGGCCGACTCAATCGAGGTCCACGACGACGGGGGCGTGGTCTGACGGACTCGTTAGGCCCTGGGCCGGATCCCGTTCGGCAGTGTCGATGAACGCTCCGGTAACCCGGGACGCCAAGGACGGCGACGCGAGGACGAAATCGATCCGCAGCCCGCGGTTCCGCTGGAAGCGCTACCGGTAGTAGTCCCAGCAGGCGCAGTGTCAGCGTGCGAAGGTTCTGAGGAACCCGACGCCCTGCTTCTGAACACCGTCATGGATCCGACGGGCGTATTCGATCGCGTCCTCTCGGGCCCGCGCTCCGACTCGGCATCTCTCGCCGCTGTCGGCCTCAACCTCGACCGCCCATCGGCCTTGGAGAACGTACTTCTGGACAAGGCCCGGAAGTACGCGGTAGTCGAAGTACGTGTCGACGGGGTCAGTCAGGACACGAGGTGTGAAGAACATGAAGCGCCAGCGTAGAAGTCGATCTACCGCTGGTTCCACGCGCAGGGTCACTCGGACACCATCGGGCCCGAAGGCGTCGGGTACCTGCCTCGCGTCCGGGGACATCGGGCTGTACAGCTCGCGACGGTGGTCTTTCCGCACGGTCGATTCAAGCACGCAGTTCGCGCTGGATTGAGCGTTTCGTTCAACTGTCCAGGTCGACGACAATCCTTCGGGTCGGTCCCCGATCTCGACCACGACCCGGGACGCGAAGGACGGCGAGCCGAGAGTTTCCGGCGGGTCTCGCTGATTCCTAACTTCTCCGTGCCAGCATCGGGCCATGCTGGAGGAGCGACGTCTGCGACGAGGTACCCCTGAGTCAAGGAGCTTCGCCGACCGCGTTCAAGTCGTCATGGCGCTCACCTCACGTCTGAACGTGCTCCCGTTCAGCGACCTGGCTGGGAGGAGGGCGCTACTGAGCGAGATCCTTGGCAGGCCCTATCCCGAGACGGTCACCATCTATCCGCCGTTCTTCTGTGACTACGGTCTGGGGATCGAGTTCGGGGAGCAGGTCTTCGTCAACCAAGGCTGCTACTTCCTGGATCTCGGTGGCATCAGCATCGGCGACCGCACGTTGATCGGGCCAGGGGTAACGCTCAGCACAGCCGGGCATCCTGTCGAGCTTGCGGAGCGCTACGACGCCATTACTCACGCACCGATCGTCATCGAATCGGACGTCTGGATCGGAGCAGCGGCGACGATCGCGCCCGGAGTGACGATCGGCCACGGTTCGGTCGTGGGCGCTGGGACTGTCGTGGCGAAGGACGTGCCTCCGCTCACGGTGGTGACTGGCACTGGACTCGTTGAGCGAAAGCGCACCTAGCCGCTCCGTACGGCGCTGGTCAGCGCAGGTCGACGACGACCGGTGCGTGGTCGGAGGCGCCCTGGCCGGCCCGCTCGTCGCGGTCGATGAACGCTCCGGTCACCCGGGACGCCAAGGACGGCGACCCGAGGACGAAGTCGATCCGCAGCCCGCGGTTCCGCTCGAAGCGCTGCCGGTAGTAGTCCCAGTAGGTGTAGACCTCCGGGCCGGGCGTGTGCGGCCGCGTCACCTCGACGTACCCGTCCTCGAGGAGGGCCTGGAACGCCGCCCGCTCCGGTGGAGTGACGTGGGTGCTCTTCGCGAACTGGGCGATGTCGAAGACGTCGGCGTCGGTGGGCGCGATGTTCCAGTCGCCGACCAGAGCCACGTCGCCGGAGAAGGACTGCGCGGCGGTCCGCAGCTTCGCCAGCCAGTCGAGCTTGTAGAGGTAGTGCGGGTCCTCGGGCGTGCGGCCGTTGGGCACGTACAGCGACCAGATCCGGACCCCACCGCAGGTTGCGCCGATCGCCCGAGCCTCGGCAACGGGCGGGTCTCCGAAGACAGGCATCTCCGGGAACCCGACCTGGACGTCCTCGATGCCGACCCGGCTGATGATCGCGACGCCGTTCCACTGGTTGTAGCCGGCCGCTGCCACGTCGTACCCCAGCACCTGCAGCCCCATCAGTGGCAGCTGGTCCTCGCGCGCCTTGGTTTCCTGTACGGCGAGCACGTCGATGTCGTGGCGTTGGAGGAACGCCTCGACCCGGTCGATACGGGAGCGGATGGAGTTGACGTTCCACGTTGCGATACGCACCCGCCAACCCTAGTAGCGTTCCGCTCATGACCTTGCAGGCCACACCACACGCAACACCTGGGCGATGAACACCCGGGGCGCGCGGGCGGCGGCCGGGCTGATCCACGGCTACACCGCCACTGGCGTCGTGCTGGCGCTGCTGATGGTGCACCTCTCCTACGAGGGCGACGTGCGCGCGGTGCTCTGGCTCTTCCTGGCGGCGATGGTGGTCGACGGGACCGACGGCTTCCTGGCTCGGCACTTCAAGGTGAAGACGGTGATGCCCGGTTTCGACGGGGCGTTGCTGGACAACATCGTCGACTTCATCACCTACGCCTTCGCGCCGATGGTGCTGCTCTGGGCCAACGGCTACCTCCCGTCGGGCGCCCTCGGAGGAGTCTGTGCCGCCGTACCCGTCCTCGCGTCGTGCTACCAGTTCTGCCGCTCGGACGCGAAGACCGAGGACCACTTCTTCCTCGGGTTCCCGAGCTACTGGAACATCGTGGCGTTCTACGCCGTCGTGCTCGGATTCGGCCCGACGACCACAGCGGTCGTCCTGGGCGTCTTCGCGGTGCTGGTGTTCGTGCCGGTCAAGTACCTCTACCCGTCCCGGACCGTCACGCTGTTCCGGCTGAACATGACGCTCTCCGCGCTGTGGCTGGCGGCGTACGCCGTGATCACCGCGCAGCTGTTCGACCCCAATCCCTTCCTGGTGGCGGCCTCGTTCGTCTACCCGGCGTACTACACCGCAGTGAGCCTGTGGCTGACCGTGTCGAGCCGGACACCGGCGGCCGTGAGCGAGCCCGCAGCGGGTTGAACGCCTTGCCCGCGAGGCATGCTGGAGGGATGGAAGACGTCCGGACGACCCTGCTTGCCAAGAAAGCCGAGATCACCGAGCAGCTGGCGCTGATCCAGGCGCCGACCGAGGACCACGGCTCGATCGACTTCGGCAAGCGCGTGGGCGAGGGGACATCGATCGCGGTCGACCGGCTTTCGCAGGTTGCCGTGCACGACAAGCTCCGACTCGCGAGCCATGAGGTGGACCAGGCGCTTGCGAAGCTCGACGATGGCACCCATGGGATCTGTGACGTGTGTGGCAAGCCGATCGGCGCCGAGCGACTCGAGGCGCTCCCGTGGGCAGTGCTCTGCGTTGAGGACGCTGCCCGTAGCTGAGGGCATCGGCTGATGCGCCGTACGATCCAGGTCCTGCTGACCGGGGCGATCGTGCTCGACATCGTCTACTGGACGCTGTGGTACGCCGACCGAGACGCGATCGCGAGCCTGCACACGGGTTCCTACTACGACTTCGAGAACGCGTTCCCGCTCGCCGACACCTGGCTCGGAATCACGTGTCTGCTCGCGCTGCTGATGCTTCGTGCCCGCCGGCCGAGTGCGTTCCTGTGGCTGATCTGCGCGGGCAGTGCCGGCCTCTATCTCTTTGGGATGGACTTCCTGTACGACGTCGAGAACGGCATCTTCACCAAGGGCGGTGGGGGAGCGTTCGAGGCGGTGATCGTGGCGGTGACGCTGGGCTTCTCGGTGACCGTGCTGCGCTGGACGTGGCGACATCGGGGCGAGCTGCTCAGCGACGATTCGGAGCACCGTCCCACCTCGCCGTAGACTCCCCGCCCGTGGCACTCACCATCGGGATCGTCGGTCTCCCCAACGCCGGCAAGTCAACGCTGTTCAACGCGCTCACCAAGAACGACGTGCTCGCCGCGAACTATCCGTTCGCGACGATCGAGCCCAACGTCGGCGTGGTGGGCGTCCCCGATGAGCGGCTCGGGAAGCTCGCCGAGATCTTCGGATCGGCCAAGCAGCTGCCCGCGACCGTCGAGTTCGTGGACATCGCCGGCATCGTCGCCGGTGCGTCGCAGGGCGAGGGCCTGGGCAACAAGTTCCTCTCGCACATCAGGGAGTCGTCCGCGATCTGCCAGGTCACCCGCGTCTTCCGCGATGAAGACGTCACCCACGTCGATGGCGAGGTCAACCCCGCCTCGGACATCTCCACGATCCAGACCGAGCTGATCCTGGCCGACCTGCAGACCATCGAGAAGGCGATCCCGCGGCTGGAGAAGGAGATGCGCGGCAACAAGGCGCTGGCCGCCAACCTGGCTGCGGCGCAGGAAGCCCTTGCCGCTTTGGAGTCTGGCACTCCGATCATTGCGACCAAGATTGATCGTGAGTTGATCCGTGAGCTGATGCTGCTCACCGCCAAGCCCTACATCTACGTCTTCAACTGCGACGCCGACGAGCTCGCCGACGAGGAGCTCAAGGCCCGGATGAAAGCAATCATCGCGCCCGCCGAGGCGATCTTCCTCGATGCGAAGTTCGAGGCCGAGCTGGTCGAGCTCGGCGATGACGACGAGGCCCGGGAGATGCTCGCCGAGATGGGCGTGACCGAGCCTGGTCTCGACGTACTCGCTCGGGTCGGCTTCGACACCCTCGGCCTGCAGACCTACCTGACCGCCGGCCCCAAGGAAGCACGGGCCTGGACGATCACGAAGGGCGCCACCGCCCCCGAGGCCGCCGGCGTGATCCACACCGACTTCCAGAAGGGCTTCATCAAGGCCGAGATCGTGTCGTACGACGACCTCGTCGCCGCCGGCTCGATGGCCGCAGCCAAGGCTGCCGGCAAGGTCCGGATGGAAGGCAAGGAGTACGTCATGGTCGACGGCGACGTGGTGGAGTTCCGCTTCAACGTTTAGTACCTCGCATAACCGCAGGTCAGAGCCCTGTGGTGTCCGTCCGGTCCGCACCCAGTCCGCAACGCTCACGGCTTGGGCTCTTGCAGGCCCGATTCAACTGCGGCGGAAGAACCCGAACCGGCGGCGAGGCTTTGCCCCGAGTTCCGCGCCGTTGTCCTGATCCTCTGAGGCTGGGCGTGGCCGAGGCGGCAGTTTGATCCCGGCGCAGAACGCGACCATGCGTTGTTGGTCGTCGTCCAGGGTGCTGTCGGTCAGGAGGTCGTGGATGTGATCGCGTTGGTCATCCGACAGCCGCTGGTATGTCGTCGCGGCGCCTACCTGTACCCAGTTGCCAACGCCGGAGCGTCCGAGTCCAGCAAGTCCCTGGTCTTCGTCTCCCGCGGCTCGTAGATCGGCCTCAACCCGGTCCCAGCCGCCAGCGGCT
>JAOPXK010000199.1 GCA_025965195.1 Marmoricola sp. | reverse complement strand
ATCACGATTCTCGAAGGCGTCGAGCCTGATCCGGAGATCGTGGTGCAACTGATCCAGCCCGCTCCGGATCCACCAGCGCTGAACCCGGCGCCTTCAAAGGGTTAGCCCGCCGTGCGTCGGTACTGGTGCAAGATCGCCAGTTCCGCCAGCGACCATCCGGCGAACGACCCCGAGACCGCGTTGTATGTCCCGACCTCGACCCGCGTGTCCAGGGTCGGGTTGTTCACGCTGCGCGCGGCGGCGCTGATGATCACCGCGCAGATCGGGTCCTCGGCCTTTGTCGGCCCGTCCGTGCCCTGCGCGTAGAAGCCTCGGCCTCGCACGTACGCCGCGACGGCCTGCATCGCGAAGTACACGTGCCGGTCGGCCTGAGCCGAGATCTCGGCGTCGCTTGCCCAGCCGAGAAATCCGAGGACGTCGGCCCCGGTCGGGAGATCGGCCACGGTCAGATGGTGATGCCGTTGAACACGATGATTCCCTCGGGGGTGACCGGCTTCGCGTCGTACCGGCAGACGATCCGGAGACCGGCCTCGTCGTACTCCGCAAAGCGCTCGTTGAGGATCACGACCGACGGGGCCATGTCTCGGGCAACGGCAATCGAGCCGAAGTCCACCAGCGCGGCGCGAGCGGTCGGAGTGGCAGCGGTCGTATCGGGGACCTTGTTGCTGATCACGACCTCGGAGCCCCAGAGTCGGAACACGCCGTCCTTGGTCGGATCGGGCTGCAGGAGGTACTGACCGTTCGTGTCCTTCACCTTGCGGAGCCGGACGAACTCGCGTCCGCGCATGACCCACTTCAAGGTGGAGAGGTTCACGTTCGCGTCGAGCGCCTTGCCCCAACCGTCCAGGAGCACGTCGAGGGTGAGCGCACCACCTACGGCGACGGACTGGGTCCCCGTGTAGTTGAACAGCCCGCGGGGCGTGCTGACCCCGTCGCCCCCAGCCGAGAGCAACTGCGCGTCGAGCCGGTTCGCGACGTCCACGACCAGACGGTTCTGGATCGCGGCGGAGAGGCTGACAACCGAGGCGCGCAGCATCTCGTTAGAGACCCTCACGATGGTTTTCAGACTCTTCATCGTGCTCGGCAAGAGCGAGACGTCGGTGAAGTCGATGTCCTTCTCGGTGATCAACTCCGACTCCCCGATCCAGTCGGGAGTGGCCGGAGTGGTCGTACCGGACGCCACCATCCCGTTCACCTTCGGAATGCGGAACGGCCCGGTCGTGTCGTAGATGACGGGGCCAGCGGCGAGGAACTTGCTGGTTTCAGCGAGCGGCTGCACCAAGACCTTGGCGACCTGCTCGCTCGTCAATTCGGGAGCGCTGGAACGGGTGACGGACATGGGGTGCCTCGATTTGCGAGTCGTGGATATGACTCGCGCGAGGCATCAGGCCAATGCGCGCTTACGGCTGTTCCGGATCTACCTTCGAGCCGCGTTCACGGGGAGTATCGGCTTAAGAAGCGCGAACCCTCCCGACACGGGAGGGTTCGCGCTTGAGGAGGTGAGCCTCGACAGCCGGAATTGGGTATCAGCGTGACAAGGTGGTCGGTGGCTCGTCGGCAGTATCGACCTCTCGTGTCGTACGACAGAACGTCGCTCGCTCGAACTACCGTTCGACCATGTCCGATGTGATCTGGGGTGGCGTCTTCGGCGTGCTGATCGCCCTGATTGGCGGATTCTTCGGGTTAGAGGGCACCTCGCGCCGACGGCTCTCCCTGCTCCAGCAGGAGATGGCGGCGCTCAAGGAACTCCCCGAAAACCTCGCCCACGTACGGCAGTCGCTGGAGGAGAGCCTCGACACGAACTGGAGGTCGTACCTTCTCCTACGTCACCCGGTCGGCAGACTCGAACGGAAACAGCGGCGGCTTGTGAGAGCGGGCACGGCGCTCGCCTACTCGGCACCCTTAGTGCTCGCGGCGGGCACGTTCGTCGCCACGCAGCAAAATGACGGCCTATTGATTGCCTCCGTTGTGCTGATCGCCGTCAGCCTCTGCGGGATCCTGTTCTCGTGCGGTGCCCTTCTGGTCAAGGCGTCGCTTGTCCGGAAGGCGACCGAGGACTAGGGCCGGACGCTCGCCCGTTTTCGGTGCGCGGCCTGTCGGCAGGCGTTGCGGCAGTAGACGGCATCGCGGCGAGCGGTACTCGGAAGCACGCTTCGGCACGTCGGACAGCGCCCGTGCGGATAGGTGGCGATGGCATCGGTGACCGCGCCGGAGCCGGGGAACAGATCCTCGACGGAGTCCTCGGGGCGATAGTCCAGCAGCGCCAGCGCCCAATGGGTCCACGCGGGCGGCTTCTCGCCCAGGATGCGCCCGCCGGATCGCGGTACGGCGGCGAAGAGCGTGTCGCCGGTCAGCACGACGTCCTTACGCATGCTCGGTTCCTCGGCCTTGCCGTACGCCGCCCCGCGTCGTCCCCCGGGCTGGCGGAAGATCACGAACTCGTGACCCCACGACACCCGAGTCATCGGGAAGGCGCGGCGGCGAGCCTTAACCCACACGCCAATGCGAGCAGCCTCGGGAGCATTCGCCCACAAGATGCGCAGACCGTGTCCGTGGGTGGCGAGGACCCATCCGTCGTACGTCGCCTCCAGTTGGCGCAGGAGGTCGAGGTGGGCGCGGGGATCATCCCAGCGGTGCGCCTCGTCGTGGAGGTGCTCGTACCGCGCCCCTTGACCGAGGTAAGGCGGGTCCGCTATCGCCAGTCGCACTACGGAAACGTAACGGCTACGGGTGGGAAGGGCTGACGACGACTCGCGGAGCGCTCACGCCGCTACGACTCGCCCAGACGCGCCCTAGCCCGTGCTGCGGCCCTCGCCACGCTCTCTTCGGACTTCCCCAGGGTCTTGGCGATCTCGGCGTACGACAGCCCTTTGTCCAGCGCCGCCATCAACTGCTCCGCGCTCTTGTCGGTGTCGGCCTTGCGGGTCTCGTTGTACTTCGCGAGGTTCAAGCGCCGGGCGATGTTCTGAGCCTCCGTGCCCGCCTTACCGCCTCGTACAAGGAACTCGCGAGGCAGGGTGTCGTTCCAGTTCTTCGCGAGGATCAGCGCCTTGCGCATGTGCGACAGGCTGGTCCGCTCGCTGCGCCAGTTGAACATGACGTCCGGGTTTACGAACGGGCTCGGGAACTGATCGAGCGTCGTGCCGTTCAGAAGTGATCCGTAGCAGTGCCGGACCATATGAAACACGTTCTCCGCCTTCGACCTGCCGTCTGCCGTGACCTCGATTGGCAGGAAGAACCACCAGCGATAGGTAAACCCGCCGTTGGACACCTTGAGGTTCGCCGGGACCATCCCGTCCGCCTCCATCTCGAACTCGGTGCTCTTCACGACGAAGGCAGTGAGCCACCTGTCCGGGTTCGGGTTTACCGGGAGCAACTCCTCCCCGAAGATGGCGTGGGTCAACTGCTTGTTGACCTCGTCCTCCTGCTGCTCCCAGAGTCGAGCGAGGAACGTCTCCCCGCTGATCCCCTCCGGCTCGAAGGGCCGGTACTCAATCCGCTTCGCTGCATTCAAAACAACACACTCCATTCCGCTACGTTCACGTTCACTCAGTCGTTCACACTCCGGTGTGTCCACCGGAGTGCCGACGACCGACTTTGTTCGCACCGGTCAGGGGGACCAATGCGGAGAACACACTCTCTCCAGCAGTTTCGGCAGGTCGCACCGATTCCTACAAGTCCGGGCGGGTTCCACGAAATAACGAGATGGTTTCGTGACCGGACTTGAAAACGTCAAAACTCAGAACATGGGGAACGAGAAACCCCCACGGCGGAGTGTGTGTACGCGGTGGAGGTTTCTCTGGCGCATTCCCCAAGGAAGGGTGCTTTTCCAGTATCGGACGGGACCGACGCCGGGTCAAATCTCGTTTCTGGAAAAGCGGATTCTTCGGTCAGGCTCCAGCCCGGAGCATCCCGGCCAAGTCCACGGCCTCGTTCGTCTCGCCCCGGAACCCCTGCTGAGCATCCCCACGGACGCGGGCAAGGTGCGGCTTCTCCAGCGCGAGCATTTCGGCAGCGGCACGTACGAGATCGGCAGACGGGAGACCGTTCTCGTCGTCGTAGGCGTCGTCCCACGGCAGGGGATCGTGCAGCACGTCGCCGGAGCCCTTCTCCAGCACTGCGGCGCGCAAGGCGTCCCGGATGCTGTCCACCTTCTCGGCCCTCTTCCTGTGCTCCGCGGCTTCCTGGCGCAACTGCTCGACGTACTCCCTTGGAAAAACGTCGGGCTGGTTCTCTTCGCCCTCGACGGGCTGGTTCTCTTCGTCGCTCATGTCGTCACTTTCTGGATCTGGACGCGTCGGACGCGCGTCGTCGGCTCGGGCTTCGTCTCGGTCACGGGATCGCCGTAAGGGTCGGGTTCACACCGGCATCGGGGATGGTGCGGGGACCATGCTTCGTCCGGCTCGTGCTCCACGTTGCGGAAGGGCTGGCAGACCTCGCAGGCGTCGTCCGCGACGTTCTCCCGCCAGCGGTAGCCGCGTTCCCGGATCCCCGCTGAGAGGCTCTTCGCGTAACTGGTGAGCACCTCGGACTGCGCGAGCCGTTCCAGCCGCTCAGAGGCGTCCTCAGGCTCTTCCAGCACTGTCTGGACGGCTTCGGACAGGCGCTCCAGATGGTCGGGACCCGGCACGATCCCCAGGGGCGGGGAGTCGAGGCGCGTACTGAGTTCAATGTCGGCCAGCCGGGACGAAAGAACCTTCCCGGCGTACAGCGCGACGGCGGCGAGATCGGGAACGTCCGGGGCGGCGATGCGCCCGGCTTCGTACGCGGCGAGCACCTCCAGCACGCGGGCGCTAGTCGTGTCGGCCTGCTGCTCGGCGGAGGTCCGGGGCTCGCTCATGCGGCGGCCTCACCCGGCGGTGTCTGGACGACGGGCGGAGCGAGTACGGCACGCTGAGCGGCCTCGGCAGCCACACGGCGGGAGTCCGCTGCGATCTCACTCGGCGTCATGCCCAGCCTTTCGAGCGTGCCCTCTCGGGAGAGCAGCCCTTCGGCGTGCAACTTCACGGCGGCGTCCGCGGCCTGCGCTTCCGAACGGGTGGCCGGGTCCCTCCACGTGGCGCTGACCTTGATCCGGTTCGGCTCGGCGCCGTCGCGGATCGCCACGAGGAGCGCCCCTACGACCGCCCAGCCGCGTCCAAACGCCCTCTGCCGGGCTTCCGCGCGGGCAATGAGGTTCGACTCGCTCGCGCGGATGGCATCGGCTGAGATCGCGTCATTCGACCCCAGCCCCAACATGCTGGGTGTGAGCCCGCTCGCGGCTCCGAACTGCCGGAGGAGCATCCCTACCAGCGTGTCGAACCCGGCCAAGTTCGACGGGCTGAACTGCCCGAACTTCGCGTCGGCAGCCTCGGCCATCGCGGTCTGGCTTCCCTTGGCCCACGGGTCGAGCACCTCGCCGGTTTCGTTCTCCTCAAGTTTGACGCCCGTACTCCAGCGCCTCGGGGAGCCGGTCTCGTGCGAGGAGATCAGGCTGTCCAACATCACCTTGCGCACGGCGTCAGCGAGGTCCACCAGCCCACCAAGTTCAGATCGTCCGAACGGCTCGGTGACCGCGCCCAAGTTGGTGATGCCCACGACCGGAACCCAGCCCAGCGGGTTCGGGATCGTGCTGACCGTTCGCCACCCGTTGGCGGGGATGGTGCCGCCGTCGGGGACGTACGAAGCAGATTCCAGAATTCTGATTTCGTCGGGGAGGTAGAGAACCCCGCGGGCTCGGTTGTCCTCGAACCAGCGTTTGAACGCAACGGTTACGCGGCGGGTTACGGGGTCGCGCCGAAGGATGCACTGACGGGCGCTCTCGGGGAGGGCGACGGGCTGCCCCGTTTCGTCGGCCCAGATGGTGCAGTAGCCGGTGCCGGACACCAGAGCGTCACGCTGAACTTGTTCAGCGGTCTCCGGCCCGCCCATCTCGTTCCAGCGCTCCCACAAGTCGAGATCGTCGGAGCCGCCCACCTTGAACGAGGCGAGCCTCAGGCGCTCGTTCAGCAGGTCGACCGCAAGCGCCTCCAGCGGGATGCGCAGGCTCTTAAGCCGCTCGCCCAACTGGTCGCGCTGGACCGGCGTGAGCAACACGAACGGGCTGTCCCCGAGGTACCGCGAGTCCCACTGCCGCACCGTCGCCTCGCGGGTGTCCAAGGCGCTGGAGAGGCTCTCGACAAGGTCGGTCATCGGCGGGACCTCACCAGTCGTCGACGTTCGACCGGACGGTTCGCGTAGTACGTCGCGCGGCCCCATGCCATGAGGGCGGACACGGCGCTGTCGATCTTGTTCGGGGACGACTTCGCGGCCTTGCGCAGTACCGGACCCTGCGGGGTTTCCAGCACGCGGGCGGCGAGGAAGTGAGAGCGGAGGATCGGGCTCTCCGAGATCGTGACCAGTTGGTTGACGACGGCTTCGTAGAGCCCGGACGTCAGCGGGCCCATGCGCTCGCGGCTCTGCGGGTGCCGTACGACGGGGAGCCCTTCCCCGCTGAGAACCTCCAGCGAACGGGAGTACAGCCACGGGTCCGCGACGACCTCGACCACGTCGAACCGCGAGCAGAGAAGCCGGATCTCGTCCTCGACCTCCAGCATCGGCACGACGTAGCCCTCGGGCTCGCGACCGGGTTCCCAGATCCGCATGAGTTCCAAGTGGGGAACCTGCTCCACAGACGCGAGAGTGATAGCCGTGGAGTCGCCCGTGAGGCTCCCGTCGAGGGCGAGCACCACGCGTTCCCCGTCGAGCAGCGGGCGCGGCTTCGTGATCGCGTCGAGGTCGGACGTGGACAGGAACGCGTCCTCGACCTTCGTCGGCCACTGGCCCAGCCGGAGCCGGCGGTACTCGCTCGGTCGGGTGCTGGAGCGCACCGAGGCCATGCTCTTGCTGCTCAAAAAATCTCCGAGTGCCGGATTGGAGCTTTTTTCGCAGTGCTTGCAGTTGATCTCGTGCGAGGTGTCGGAGGTGAACTCGCGGAAGAAAAAGTCGCGGTCGGGATGCTCGCGGTTCTCTTTCACGAGGCTCCACATGACCGACTCCTCGGTCACGGCGGGCGTGGAGATCGCCAGCGTGAGCGAGTTCTCCTGCTTGCCCGTCGCCAGCAGCATGGATTCCCAGACGTCGGCGCTGACCACGTGGAGTTCGTCCACGATGGCGTGCCCGCGCCAGCCCTGGAGCGCGCCGACGTCGGACGGCATCGCCTGCACCGTGCCGTCATTGCCGGGTACGTACAGCCGGTCTTGGTAGACCTTCGTGCGGGCGAGAAGTTCCGGAGACAGTTCCGTCATTCGACGGGCCATGTTCAACACGATCCCGGCGCTTCGCAGGTCCGCTCCACAGAGCAGAACCACCGGGGACCACTCCTCTTCGCAATGGATCAGGTACAGCGCAATGACCGCGGACAGGCTGGACTTGCCGTTACCGCGCGGCAGGCTGAGCAGACCCTTCGACGGGCGCCCCCCGCGCATGGGGAACAGCCCCTTCAAGATCATCAGTTGCCACGGGCGCAGTACGAACGGCTTCCCGCGCCCGTAGCCGTGCGGGATCGTCAGGTGGGTCTCCGCGAACCACTGGACGCGCTTCCAGCCCTTCGCCGGAGCCTTGGTCAGGTCGAGCGGATCCGGACTGACAGCGGCCTTGCGACCTGAGCGCAGCGGAGCGGCACCGGGGGCGGTCTGGGCGATGCTTCCCACGGGTCACTCCTCTCTGGTCTAACTGGCTGCCGGGCTAACTACGCGGATCCGGTCCTTGCTGGGTCGACCCCAACCCCCCACCTACTCGGGGAACTCCAGCCCGAGCGCGCGTTCGATATCCGGTTCGCGAAGGGCGAGCGCTTCGTCCCACGGCTGCGGACCGTCGACGTGATCGCCACAGATGTACGGCGCATAGGGCGCGGCGAGCCCGCCGAAGGTGATCCGCGCCGAGTACTCCGTAGAGCCGATCTCGGACGACCACTGACCAGAGCCCGCGAGTGCTCCAGTGCGGCGCGGCATCGTGGCGCGCATCTGCTCCGTTGTGGACGCGACCACGGCGTCCATGTCCACCTTGACGCGCTCGCTGCGGGCGGACTGCTCCAGGTCGCGGATCATGTTCCTGATCGAGCCCCGCGACGTACTACGAACGCGGTTAGGCATGAGCGCTCGCCCTCTTCGAGCCGGGTCGACTCGTCTCGCGCTTCGCATTGCACGAGAGGCACACGACCTCGTTTTCAGCGTGCGTGAGTGCCTCGCCTCGCTCGTGCTTGATCCACGCTTGCGGAAGATGGTCTGCGCTGAGGTCAGACGTGGTCCCACAGTCGAGGCTCC
>JAOPXK010000027.1 GCA_025965195.1 Marmoricola sp. | reverse complement strand
GCGAGAAGATCGGCGTGATGTTCGGCTCGCCGGAGACCACCACCGGTGGCAAGGCACTGAAGTTCTACGCGTCGATCCGGCTCGACGTCCGTCGCATCGAGACGCTCAAGGACGGCACCGACATGGTTGGCAACCGCACCCGCGTCAAGGTCGTGAAGAACAAGGTCGCGCCGCCGTTCAAGCAGGCCGAGTTCGACATCATGTACGGCAAGGGCATCAGTCGCGAGGGTGGTCTGATCGACGTCGGCATCGAGCAGGGACTCGTTCGCCGGGCCGGCGCCTGGTACACCTACGAGGGTGACCAGCTCGGCCAGGGCAAGGAGAACGCCCGGTCCTTCCTGAAGGACAACCCCGACCTGGCCAACGAGATCGAGAAGAAGATCCTCGAGAAGCTCGGCATCGGACCCAACGTCGCGCTGCCCGCCGAGACCGTCGCTGCAGTGGTCGACCCGGATGGAATCGACTTCTGACCCCGACCGGGACCTCGGCCCGGCCGAGGACCCGGAGTCGGTGGCCCGGAAGATCCTGCTCGACCAGCTGACCGGCCGAGCGCGGAGTCGTCACGACCTCGCCGCCAAGCTGGCCCAGCGCAATGTGCCCACCGACATCGCCACCCGCCTCCTCGACAGGTTCGAGGAGGTCGGGCTGGTCGATGACGCTGCGTTCGCGAAGCTCTGGGTCGACCAGCGCCAGTCGGGCCGCGGACTGGCCAGACGGGTGCTGGCCCAGGAGCTCCGCCGCAAGGGCATCGACGCCGAGGTCGCCCAGGAGGCGCTCGACGAGATCGACCCTGAGGACGAGCTCGACTCGGCCAGGGCGCTGGTACGCCGCAAGCTGCGTTCGATGCGCGGTCTCGAGGAGCAGGTCGCCGTCCGTCGACTGGTCGGGATGCTCGCCCGCAAGGGTCATCCGGGGTCGGTCGCCTATCAGGTTGTCCGCGAAGAGCTCGCAGTCGACCTCGAGGACCCAGACTTCGCCTCATGAGGATCGAGTTCGCCCGAAGCTTCGTCGCGCCGGGGGAGTCGTGGGCCTCGACGGCCGACCGGCTCGCCGAAGGCCGCGGTCCGGTGCTGGCGGTCGATCTCTCCGAGGAGATGCTCCGCTTCGAGGTCGACGACGAGCATCGGCTCGCCGTACGCCCGATGACCGAAGGTGACTTTCCGGACGTCTCCCGCTGGGTGCAGACGGCTCACGTCGCAAAGTGGTGGGACGAGCACCAGAGCCTCGAGCAGGTCGCCGCCCACTACGGTCCGGCGCTGACCGGTGCGGATCCCACCCGGCTGTGGGTCCTCGAGGTCAACGGTCGTTCGGTCGGCTTCACTCAGGACTACCGGATCGACGACCACCCGGAGTGGGCGCTGCTCAGCGGGATGCCGGGGGCGATCGGCTTCGACTACGCGATCGGGGAGCCGGCCTGGGTGGGTCGCGGGATCGGCACCAAGCTGCTGTGGGTCTTCCTGCGCGACATCGTCGTCCCGGCCTACCCCGATGCGCCGATCCTCTTCGCGGCACCGGACCATCGCAACGCCGGATCGCTGCGCCTGTTGGCGAAACTCGGGTTCACCCAGGGCGCCTGGTTCGACGAGCCACAGTCGGACGGCACCGTCGAGACCGTGGTCGGCTGCAGCGTCGACGTGGCCAAGGTGATGAGGTCAGCAGTCGTTACCGGTGAGTAATATGTCGCCATGAGCAAAGTCGCCGATCTCTACAACCTGGCCCACGCGATCCCGTTCGTCGGTGACCGGGCCTTCTCGTTCGCCTTCAGCCAGCAGGCGCCGTACTTCTGGAGCATCCGGCCACTGTTCACCGTGATCGAGCCCAACCACGCCGAGCTGGTCATCAAGGACCGCCGCAGGGTGCACAACCACATCGGCACGGTGCACGCGATCGCATTGTGCAACGGGCTGGAGGCCGTGATGGGTGCGCTCGCCGAGGTGACGATTCCCGAGAACAAGCGCTGGATCCCCAAGGGCATGGACATCAGCTACACCGCGATGGCCAACACCGACATCACCTGCATCGCCGAGACCGACCCCGACCAGTGGGCCGGCGACAACCCGGACCTGCACGTGCGGGTCAAGGGCGTGCGCGAGGACGGCACCGTGGTGATCGAGGGCGTCATCAAGCTCTGGGTCACCGAGAAGAAGGCCAAGAAGGGCTAGCTCGCAGCCCTCCCGTGTTCAGGCAGCGTTCAGGCACTCGCGAATAACTTGCACCGTGCCTTCTGTGATCGTTCGGGGTTTCGTCGGTTCCCTCCTGATGCTGGTCGGCGGGCTCGCGTATGCCCGCGTGCCGCGACCGAGCTGGGTGACCGCCCTTGGTCCGCTGATGGCGGTGCGGCGGGCCCCATGGGCGCTCGGAACGGGCCTGGCCATTGCCTTCGTCGGACTGGCGCTGCTCACCTGGGCCTGGTGGGAGCTTCGCAGCCTGGTGGTCGGCGACCCCCTCGGGGTGGGCCGGGTACGGCTGGCGGCCGGTGCCTGGTCGTTGCCCCTCCTCGTCGCGCCGCCGCTGTTCAGCGGCGACGGGTGGAGCTATGTCGCCACCGGCTACCTCGGCGGCCACGGCCTCTCGCCCTACGTCTGGACCCCCTCGGTCCTTCCGGCAGCGCTGAGATCAGGTGTCAACGCGCACTGGCTGCACACGCCGACGCCGTACGGACCGCTTCCCATCGCGTGGGGAGGCGCTGTCTCCCAGCTGACCGCCGACCCCTGGCTGCTGCTGGTCGCCTATCGGGTGCTCGCGCTGGTCGGACTGGGCCTGGTGGCATGGGCGGCCCCCCGCATCGCCCGGCGTTGTGGGCTGGATCCGGGCGCGGCTTCGTGGGGGGCGATCGCGAGCCCGTTCGTGATCGCTCACGGTGTCGGCGGCCTGCACAACGACTTGTTGATGGCCGGCCTCATGCTCGCCGCGCTCGCGGTCACGCACCAGGACCGGTGGCTGCTGGGTGCCGTACTCGCGGGGGCCGCTGCCGCCGTCAAGATTCCGGGCGGACTGATTGCCGTCGGAGTGGTGCTGCTCTCACTGGCCGCGGGAGCGAGTCTGGTGCAGCGGTTGCGTCGTACGGCGGCTGTCGGTGCGGTTTCGGCGGCAACCCTCGTCGGACTGGGCTGGGTCTCAGGTCTGGGGATCGGCTGGGTGCACGCCCTCTGGGTGCCGCTGGACGAACGCACGCGCTTGTCGGTGGTCCAGCTGTCCGGCGAACTCGTCCGGCGGGTGTTGACCGATGTCGTCCCGGCCGGGCCAACACTGCATGGCCTCGTGCATCCCGTCCGGTTCGCTGCCGAGCTCGGAGCGCTCACCGTCGCCGTGCTGGCTGGCTGGCTGCTGTTGCGCAAGCGGACCGGCAACGAGCCCCGGGTGCTCCTTGGCGCAGCAGGACTGATGTTCGCGGCGACCTTGCTCAGTCCCGTGGCGCACTACTGGTATGCGCTGTGGTGCCTTCCGCTGCTCGCGTGCGTGAAGCTGTCGAGAGCACAGACGGCGGCGATGGTTGCGGCCCTCACGATCCTCGGCCTGACCGCCATGGCTGATCCGTCCCTGCACGTGACGTGGCTGTCGACCGCGACGGCGGTGGCGCTGCTGCTGGTCCCGATCTCTACCTGGATCGTGGTCTCTGTCCGCCAGGGCTCACCGCAGCGAGAAATGACTGACCTTCAGGCGTGAGGTTGCCGTGCTCGGCGGCGATGTGGGCCCAGCTCTTCGCGAGCTCGAGGAACTTCGCCGGGTTGTAGATGTCCTCCTCGCAGGACCACAACCCGTTGCCGGCGTACGTCAGGATCGTGATGTTCGAGGCCTCGAGCTCCGAGCCGTCACCGGGGTCGGGCATCAGGTTCCGGACGTCACAGATCACTCTCGAGGTGGGCTCGTCGATGACGTACCACCCGATCGGGAACCCATTCATCAGGTTGCCGGGGTAGCTGCCCATCGTCTTGGTGATCCAGGTCGTGATCTCCGCGCGGCCACTGAAGTCGCCATAGGCATGTTCGCGGTAGGTGGCGTCCTCGGTGAACATGTTCGCGAACGCCGCCCAGTCGGACGCCTTCACGATCCGGTCGACCTCGGTCTGGTAGGCGGTGAAGGCCTCTTCGATCTCTGCTCGCGTATGCACGGGCTCATCAAACCAGCCAACGTCCGGGCCAGCGGACGTTTTCGTCGAGGGCAGGGGGCCGCCGTACCCTTGGGCGGTCATGAGTGAGCCCCGCACCTACCAGGTCCGCACCTACGGGTGTCAGATGAACGTGCACGACTCCGAGCGACTCACCGGGCTGCTCGAGGATGCCGGATATGTCGCCGCGGCCGAGGGTGAGTACGGCGACGTGGTCGTGTTCAACACCTGTGCTGTTCGGGAGAACGCCGACAACAAGCTCTACGGCAACCTCGGGCACCTTGCCTCGGTCAAGGCGAAGCGGCCGGGCATGCAGATTGCCGTCGGTGGCTGCCTCGCCCAGAAGGACCGCTCCACGATCACCGAGAAAGCGCCCTGGGTCGACGTCGTCTTCGGCACCCACAACATCGGCTCGCTGCCGGTGCTGCTCGAGCGGGCGCGGTCCCTCGAAGAAGCACAGGTGGAGATCCTCGAGTCGCTCGAGGTGTTCCCCTCGACGCTGCCGACCAAGCGCGAGTCGGCGTACGCAGCCTGGGTGTCGATCTCCGTCGGCTGCAACAACACCTGCACGTTCTGCATCGTGCCTGCGCTGCGTGGCAAGGAGAAGGACCGTCGGCCGGGCGAGATCCTGGCCGAGATCGAGGCGCTCGTCGCCGAAGGTGTAGCCGAGGTGACGCTGCTCGGTCAGAACGTGAACACCTACGGGGTGGAGTTCGGCGACCGGCTCGCGTTCGGCAAGCTGCTGCGTGCCTGCGGCGAGATCGAGGGCCTCGAACGGGTGCGGTTCACCTCGCCGCACCCGGCCGCGTTCACCGATGACGTGATCGCCGCGATGGCCGAGACCCCCAACGTGATGCCCCAGCTGCACATGCCGCTGCAGTCCGGCTCCGACAAGGTGCTGAGGGACATGAAGCGCTCCTACCGCCAGGAGAGGTACCTCGGCATCATCGAGCGGGTGCGGGCCGCGATCCCGGACGCCTCGATCAGCACCGACATCATCATCGGCTTCCCGGGTGAGACCGAGGAGGACTTCCTGGAGACGCTCAAGGTCGTCCGCGAGGCAAGGTTCTCCGGTGCGTACACGTTCCAGTACTCCAAGCGACCGGGGACTCCGGCTGCCGTGCTCGAGGACCAGGTACCGGCAGACGTGGTGAAGGACCGCTACGAGCGGCTCGTCGCACTCGCCGACCAGATCGCCTGGGACGAGAACAAGGCAATCGTCGGGCACAGCGTCGAACTGATGGTCGCCGAGGGCCAGGGACGCAAGGACGTCGCGACCCACCGGCTGACCGGCCGGGCACGGGACAACCGGCTGGTGCACTTCTCGCCGGTCGCGGCCGACGGCGCAGTCCTCGACGTGCGGCCGGGCGACATGGTCGAGGTCGTCGTGACCTACGCCGCCCCGCATCACCTCGTCGCGGATGGCCCGGTCGGGTCGGTCCGGCGTACTCGTGCGGGGGATGCCTGGGAGGCCAGGACCGCCGGGCCCAGGGGTGTCTCGCTGGGCCTGCCGACGCTGGGCGTTCCAGCGCAGCTGCCGGAAGCCACCGCCTGCCGCTAGGCGGAGGGTTCGGAGACCTCGCTCTCATCCGGGTTGTCGTCGGGCGCTTCGGGCTCCTGGATCTCGTCCGGGATCTCGTGATCCTGGATCTGGGCCGACTGCGGCTGGTCAGGCGTCTGGGGCGGGAGATCGTCCGGATCGTCGACAACCGCATCGATGCCACCCGGGTTCTCGGTGGCTTCGGGGTCCGTGTCGACCTTCGGGTCGGGTGCTTCGTTGTCGGTCATGGCTTCTCCTTGCCCTGCTGGACATTCTCGAAACGGCTGGCCCGAAGCACGGACCGCTGGGGTCTTTGCCAGACTAGCCAGATGTCGTCGTCCAGCCGAGTGCCGATTCTGGCCGTGGTCGGAGCGACTGCATCCGGCAAGAGTGACCTCGCGCTCGATCTCGCCGAACAGCTCGGCGCCGAGATCGTGAACACCGACTCGATGCAGCTCTACCGCGGGATGGACATCGGTACGGCGAAGCTTCCGGTCTCCGAACGGCGCGGCATCACCCACCACCTTCTGGACGTGCTTGAGGTGACCGAGCCGGCCACCGTCGCCCAGTTCCAGGGCTGGGCCCGCGCGATCGTCGACGACTGCGTCGGCCGGGGCGTGCCCACGGTCCTGGTGGGCGGATCGGCCCTCTACACCCGCGCGATCCTCGACGAGTTCGAGTTCCCCGGCACGGACCCAGCCATCCGGGCCCGGCTCGAGGCCGAGCTCGAGAGCGCCGGCTCGGGAGCCCTGCACCAGCGGTTGCAAGTGCTCGATCCGGCCGCCGCAGCGGGAATCGTGCCGGCCAACGGCCGCCGGGTGGTCCGGGCGCTGGAGGTCATCGAGCTCACCGGCGGCCCCTATGTCGCAAGCCTGCCCGGGTTGACCTACCACTATCCGCAGGCGGAGCAGATCGGTGTCGACATCGACCGCGCGACGCTCGACGAGCGGATCGCGCAACGGGTCGACGTGATGTGGGATGCCGGTTTCGTCGACGAGGTACGCGGCCTGGAGAAGCTCGGACTGCGCGAAGGTCGGACGGCGTCGAAGGCGCTCGGCTACCAGCAGGTGCTGGCGTTCCTCGACGGCGACCTGACCGAGCCCGAGGCGCACGAGAGGACGATCGCCCGTACCCGGCGTTTCGCGCGACGGCAGGACGGCTGGTTTCGCAAGGACCCACGCGTGCACTGGGTGCCGTCAGGCTCGGGCTACTCCCTGCCGGTCAGGTAGGACAGCACCCCGAAGCTCACGACCAGCGAGAACAGCGCGCCATTCGCGGACGGGAAGATCAACAGCGGCGCGGTCGTCAGCAGCAACACGTCGAACCCGCGCACCACGCTGCCGTAGAGGTTGGTGGGCACGCCGCCGGCCGGAGTCGAGACCAGCGGGCGGGTGTAGTCCGGCGGCCGGCCGGTCACCCAGCGCACTGCCGCGGCCGCCGAAGCCCCACCAACCGCGATCGAGACGATCACCGAGTCGGTCCAGGTCAGGTTGATGGAGGCATGGATGGCGGGGAAGGTGGCCAGGCCGAAGAGCGCCATCGCACCGGTCGGAACAGCGAGCGTGGCCATCCTGGTCGAGGCGACCGGGAACGGCATCGCCCGCAGCAGGCTCGGCGTACGGGTCACCACACGGAGCGCGGAGAGCAGCGGCAGGCCCGCGACGAACCCGGCCAGACCGCCGATCAGGACCACGACCCGGCCGACGCCTGCGGTCTCGGCGGCGTAGGGGACGACGACCGCGGCCATCAGCAGAATGACCGTCTGTGGGCTGCGGCGCAGGCGAACCAGGTCCAGCCAGACGAGTGCCTTCGGACCTGACGGACCGCCGCGACGCGAGCGCACCGCGTCGTGACGGTGCCACCGATGGGCCAGCAGTACGTCATAGACCAACGCCAGGTCGAGCGTCGCCAGCGCACCGGACAGGCCGGGCGCCAGCGATCCACCGGGGGAGATGTGATGACGGCCGAGCCGCCCGAGCCGGCGAAACGCAAGGACGAGAATCGCCAGCGCTGCAACGGCTCCGGCGATCAGACCGATGACCCAGCCAGTCGGAAGCTCAGGGGGCGACGCGACCGGTCCGACCTTCAGCGCCAGCACGAGCAGGCCTGCCCAGACCGCCAGCGACAGCAACCAGAGCAGCACTCGCGACCCGAGGCCCGCGCGCGACTGGGACAGAGCGGCGAAGCTGACCACGGCGAGCGAGAGCAGCGCAGCCGAGCCGGTGAATGCGAGGAGCGACGCAAGGGGGAAGCCGCCAAGCGTCGATGCACCGGCCGCGAGCAGGCCGCCCAGGACGGTCGCGAGGAACGCCGTACCGATCAACCGGGGCCGCAGCACCGAGGCGCGGTCGACCGGTGTCGGCAGCAGCCAGGACCCGACCGCGGGCGAGACGAAGATCGGCCCGAAGAGCCGGGCGATCGCGAGCACCACGACGACGCCACTCAGTCCGATCACCCAGGGCATCAACGTGCGAGCCTCGTGGCAGCCGGCCGACGTACACATCACGCCGGCCTCGCGCCGGACGTTCACCACGACGTTGACGATCATCGAGCCGAACATCAGCGTCGCGAACAGGGCGATGTAGGCATCCCCGAGCACGTCGACGAACCGCGCGGTGGCACGGCCCCTGCGCCAGTGGCGGATGTCGCTGCGGAGCGCGCGGATCTGGGTCACTCCGCGTGCCCCTGGATCTCGCCGATGTCGATCACCCGGTCGGCGACTGCCTCGACGAGCACCGCCGCGTGGCTGGCCAGGAGTACGCCGAGCCCTTCTGCCTTCTCGCGCTTCAGCCGTTCGGCCAGCCATTCCAGTCCGGCCGCGTCGAGTCGCTGTTCGGGTTCGTCGAGCACCAGCAACCGGCGGGGACGGACGAACGCGCTCGCGAGGGCGAGCCGACGTCGTTGGCCGGAGGAGAGCGTGCCGGGGAGCTGGCCCGACTGTGGGATCAGCCCGACCTCGTGGAGGACGTCGTCGACGATCTGCTCCGCATCCGGGATCCCGTGGGCCTTGGCGAACAGGTCGAGGTGCTCGACCACACTGAGGTCGGGGAAGAAGTCCATGTCGTCCATCACCACGGCGAGTGCGGACCGGACGATCGGGGAACGCTCGTCCATCGCCACGCCGTCGAGCTCGATCGTGCCGGCGGTGGGCTTGTCGGCGCCGGTGATGCAGCGAAGCACCGTCGACTTCCCGGCACCGTTGCGGCCCGTGAGCGCGACTGCCTCACCGGCTGCGACCTCGAGGTCCAGCCCGGTGATCACATCGATGTCACCGAAACGGCGGCGCAAACCGCGGACCCTGAGCAGCGGCGGGACCTCGGGCGGCGGCTTCGGCTTCTTCTTTTTCCTCGGGGGCACGTCCCACAGCGTCCCAGATGTTTGGCTCCGTAGACTCGGCGGTGTGAGCAACGACTGGTACAGCTTCGTCAAGGGCCATGGCACCGAGAACGACTTCGTGCTGCTTCCGGACGCCAACGGCCGGCTGGAGCTGACGCCCGAGCAGGTACGCCGGCTCTGCGACCGTCACGCCGGGATCGGCGCCGACGGGGTCATCCGGGTGGTCCGCACGGATGCCACCGAAGACCCCGCCGCTGTCGCCGCTCGCGGCGAGGCGCTCTGGTTCATGGACTACTACAACTCCGACGGTTCGGTCTCGGAGATGTGCGGCAACGGAATCCGCGTGCTCGGGGTGTTCCTCGCCACGCACGCCGACGTCGACAGCCGGGGCCCGCTCAAGGTGGCGACCCGCGACGGCATCAAGACGCTGACCTTCCACGGCAGCGAGATCACCGTCGACATGGGTTCGCCCAAGGTGCTCGGAGAGACCAAGGTCTCCGTGGCCGATCGCTCCTGGGCCGCCACCAACATCGACATGGGCAATCCGCACGCGGTCGCGTTCGTCGACGACCTGGCCGACGCCGGCTCACTGTTCGAGGCGCCCGGTCATGACGAGTCCGCCTACCCCAACGGGGTCAATGTCGAGTTCGTCTCCCGGGTCGCCGACCGGCACGTCGCGATGCGGGTTCACGAGCGCGGTTCCGGCGAGACCCGGTCCTGCGGCACGGGAGCGTGCGCGGTGATGGTTGCCGCGGCCCTTGCCGACAAGGCGGATCGCTGCACGTCGTACGACGTGGACGTGCCGGGTGGGCGCCTGCAGATCGTCTGGACCGATGACGACCGGATTCTGATGACCGGGCCCGCCGTCCTCGTTGCCGAGGGCGTTACCGACCTCTGAGCCCGCGGGACGTCATACCCCGCGGTCGCCAGGGCGACCAGCTCGTATGACATCCACCCCGGACACTAGGATCACCGACCATGGACATCACAGGAGCCAGTGCAATCGTCACCGGCGGCGCCTCCGGCATCGGGGCAGCAGCCGCTCGTCAGCTCGCCGCGAAGGGCGCCAAGGTTGTTGTGGCCGACCTCAACGCCGAGAAGGGCGAAGCCCTCGCGAAGGAGATCGGCGGTGCCTTCGTCTCCGTCGACGTGACCAACACCGACCAGATCAAGGCAGCGATCGAGAAGGCGGAGTCGCTCGGCCCCGTGCGCGTGCTGGTGAACTCCGCCGGCATCGGCTGGGCGCAGCGCACCGTCGGCAAGGTCGGGTCCTTCGTCTCTGCTGCCGACCTCGGTGCCTTCTCAAAGGTGATCGCGATCATCCTGATCGGCACTTTCGACTGCATCCGCCTCGTAGGTACGGCGATCGGCCGCACCGAGCCGACCGCAACCGGTGAGCGGGG
>JAOPXK010000145.1 GCA_025965195.1 Marmoricola sp. | reverse complement strand
TGGAGCTGGACGACGTCGGGCCCGCGATCGCCTGGCTTGAGGTCCCTGTACGCCGGAAGCTTGCCGGGAAGGTAGAAGACCGGCTGCCCGGAGACCTCGACGACGACGGCACCCGGCTTGAGCGCGTCGCCCACGTGGGCAGGCAGCTTCGTGATGACCGCCTTAGCCACCCCGGCAGGAGTCGCACTCGGCAAGCCGTTGACCGTGGCCAGCGCACCGACCGTCCCTCGGGTCACGAGCTCATCGCTGACCACGCGCTTCTCGACGGCGGCCGTGATCACTGACGGTGGCGGCGCGGCCGCGTTGGCGGCGACGTCTGCAGGCGACTTCACCCACAGGCCGGCGCACACACCGAGCACGCTGGCCAGGACCGCGACCCCGACGATGATGCCTACTGCGCGGCGCCGGCGAACCGTCACTCCATCCGCTCGTGCGTCATGGCTGCGCATCAAGGATCACGCTCGCCTTCTTCAGAGCGTTCTGGATCTTGTCCCGATCCTCGGTGAGCTGCAGCTGGTTCTTGTCCAGCGCCTTCTGGTCGTACTCAGCGACAACCGAGCTCCACCTGTGGAGGAGATCTGTTTTGTCCTTGCACCCAACGTCGGCTACCGCCGTCTGGATCTCCGCGGCGGTCGGCTTCCCGTCGGGACCGTGGTGGAAGAACGGCTTGGACGGATCGGCGTAGTGGTAGCCGTGCGTCGCCATGCAGGCCGACCAGGCCCCGAATGCCCGCAGCACGCGGTTGTCGGACAGCGCGCGCTGGAAGCTCTCGATACCTAGGTTTTGGGCGAGGTTGTCGTGGACGTACATCGACGCCGTTCCCCACAGCTCCTTCCTGGCAGCACCAAGGCACCCGCCGGGCGGGATCCGCTTGCCACCAAAGGTGCCGGGCGACTTGACCGGCCGCCCGCCGACACCGACCGGGCCATCGCCCGGCCTCATACCTAAGTAGACGAGTTCGAAGGCATCGCTGAACGAACCCTGCCCGAGCTTCTTCGAGTAGTCGGCGAGCGGGGGCGGTTGATAGCCGTACCGGCGAGCGGAAGCCGGGTCACTCACTCTGTAGGTGTACCGATCATCTTGTGCCTGCTCAGCCACCATGTCGTCCCGGTTTCTCGGGGATGAGGGCAGGTCGAACCCGAAACTCTTGATGCAGGGTGTGGACAGAATCCGCTCTGCGGTACTCGTCGCGTAGAGGTCCGCGCCACGTAGGAGGTAGGCGTCCAACGGCGATTGCACGATTCGCTCGTCGGCCGCCGAGGTTCCCTCGGTCCGCGGAGCCGAACCAGCCGAAAGTGATCGATCGGACGACGGGTTCTCGTGCGTTGCCCCCTGACACCCGCCGACGATCACTGCCAGTGCGGCCAGACACATCAACAAACATCTGCGTCCTCGCCCTCGTAGTCGGTTCATCAGTTCTCCCAGATCCCACAGAATCGGTTGGTCGTAGCAACAGGTGAGGGGCCCTTGGCCGCTGGCACTTGAGCAGCCAGCGGCCAAGGGGGTGATACTCAAGCGGCGCAGTCGTACCCGGTGTTCCAGAACTTGAAGGACGCGTTCTCGTTGTAGGTATTCGTGAGATCGACCACGGACCACGCCGGAATCAGGTCGTTGGCCCCACCGCAGTAGGAGTTGTAGAAGACCTTCGCGTCGTAGTCGACGTTGGCGTTGAACGCGCACGCAGCGTTGTTCTTCACCGCCTGACCGTGACCAGCTCCACTGCTCAGGAACGTGTACCCGCTGAGCGTCTTCTTCGACCCCGCGAAGTCGGAGTACGAGTTCACGCATCCGCTGTTGTAGTAGAAGACGAACTCACCCGAGTTGATCGTTCCGTCCTGTCCCGCCGCGTTCGCCGGAGCACCGATCATGGTCATTCCGAGCGCTGCTGCCACCGCCACCAGTGCGGCCATCCAAGTCCGTGCCTTGGTCATTGCTTTCACCATCTTTCCGAGTTGTGCACCGGGGATCCGGTGCGTAACCAGTCGATCAACCGGAATCCGCACGGTCAAGATCAGTAATGCAATCTGTGTCTAACTTTGCCTGCGAGAGGCTGTGCACTCTTCAAGACACGGAAATGGCGCAACGAGCACGCGCGGACTGAGGTGAGTTCGGTCCAGTCCCTCGAGCGCCGAGCTGACCTGGTCCGCCAGGAACCCGGACCAAGTGACTCGCCCGTAACAGCCGACCGGTGCGAAGGTGACGAGGTGACCAGGACAGCGACGGCCTCTTCGTACTCGATCACCATGCGTCTGCACACGGCGCCGGACCACGGCATCGTCGGCGCCGTGGCCACCGCGATCGCCGACGCGGGCGGGGTCGTGACCGGCATCGACGTCGTCGAGTCCGGATCGACCCGGCTCCGCCTGGACGTCACCTGCTCCGCCTCGGACGGCGAGCACGCGCTCGCCCTCCAGGATGCGGTCGCGGCGCTCGAGGGAGTCGAGGTGCACAAGGTCAGCGACCGGACGTTCCTGCTCCACCTCGGCGGCAAGATCGAGGTGACCTCCAAGGTCCCGCTCAAGACCCGCGACGACCTGTCGATGGACTTCACGCCGGGAGTCGGCCGGGTGAGCATGGCGATCTACGAGAACCCCGAGGACGTCTCCCGGCTCACGATCAAGGGCAACTCGGTCGCCGTCGTCACCGACGGCTCCGCGGTCCTCGGACTCGGCAACCTCGGTCCCGGTGCCGCGCTGCCGGTGATGGAGGGCAAGGCTGCCCTGTTCAAGCGGTTCGCCAACATCGACGCCTGGCCGATCTGCCTGGCCTCCCAGGACGTCGACGAGATCGTGAAGGCCGTGGAGATGATCGCGCCCGGCTTCGGGGGCATCAACCTCGAGGACATCGCGGCACCGCGGTGCTTCGAGATCGAGCAGCGCCTCCGGGCCAGCCTGGACATCCCGGTCTTCCACGACGACCAGCACGGCACCGCGATCGTGGTGCTGGCCGCGCTGACCAACGCCCTGCGCGTGGTCGACAAGCAGCTGACAGGG
>JAOPXK010000021.1 GCA_025965195.1 Marmoricola sp. | reverse complement strand
CTTGCCGGCCGTCGTGGCCGACAGCAGCATCGTGTCGTCATCGAGGTAGGCGGTCACCGAACCGGCGGCCTGGCGGGCAAGGAGCCCGGTCTCGAACTTGATGGTGCGGGTGCCGAACTTACCGTTGTCGATCACGGTTTCTACGGCGGAAATGACGGGTCCCGCGGTATCTGATTGGCTCAAAGGATTTCTCTGTTCTCTTTGCGGAGCGAGCCGCATAGGCGCCCAAGGGTGAGGCGCACAGCCACGTCCGGGGTATGCCTGATGGCTGCTCCCGGCGGCTGGGTGACCTGCAGATCAAGAGGCCGGTCTTCGATCGAGGCCTGCGGAGTCCGTATGACTTCCGAAAGCCACTACCGAGGACCGGGCCAGACGTCCGCGGTCGCTCCTGTGTGTGTTTTCTTCAGTTTTCAGTTGTGATCAGGTCCGACACTAGCGCGACCATCCGGTGGTCGAGCCCGGTCGAGACCCAAAATGAATGGAGCGGCCCACCCCATCAGGGGCGAGCCGCTCCAGCGTTCATCGGCGCAGGCCGAGGCGCTCGACGATCGAGCGGTAGCGCTCGATCTCGGTCTTCTGCAGGTAGTTGAGCAGACGACGGCGCTGACCCACGAGCAGCAGCAGGCCACGACGGCTGTGGTGGTCGTGCTTGTGCGTCTTGAGGTGCTCCGTGAGGTGCGAGATGCGGAAGCTCAGCAGAGCGATCTGCACCTCCGGCGAACCGGTGTCGCCCTCGGTCTTGCCGTACTCGGCGATGATCTTCTTCTTGGTCTCCGCGTCGGTACCAATCGACATACGGGGCTCCCTTCCAGTTCGTCCGTTGCGCGGCGCGCCGGGGCCTGTTCTCCCGGGCACTATCGTTCCGCGGCCGTTACACGGCGGATGTTCGGATTGTCGCCCTGATCGGGCAACCGACAAAGATTATCAGCGGGGTCGCCCGATCACCCAATCGTGTCAGCGCGCCTTCTGGTGATGGAGCGTCCCGGCTGGGAGTACGACGTCGCTCGGCGTCACGCCGGGCAACGAGGCATGGGGTACGACGAACCGCGCGAGCCAGCTGATCTTCGGCGGGTCCGGCAGGCTCCAAGCGCCCGCGACCCGCGCGTCATCGGACTGCCGGCGCTGTGCCTGCGGGAAGACGTTGAACGCCTCCGTGCCACCGCTGACCCACGGATAGGCGACGGCCGTGGTGTCCGCAGCGTCGTAGCTGCCGTTGGTCCACCTGACGTCGAGCGGCCTTCCGTCCTGGTCGAAGAGCTGCACTCCGGTGAGTGGATGACCCTGGGCGTCGTACGGGAAGACGTTGGTGACTCCCTTGTCGCCGCTGATCAGGGTGCTCGGCGCGATGGTCGTCGACTCCGTCGACTGGTAGTAGAAGTGGTTCTCGACAGTCTGGCCAGACGCCGGGAACTGGCTGAGAACCGTCGGCGTCAGCACGACTGCTGTCAGGTTCAGGCCTAGCAGGACCAGCCGGGCCACGACGGAGCCCTGGACGAGGGAGGCCGGCCAGAGCTTCTGCCGCCCGAGTTGGACGCTGACGATCGCGGCAGCCAGGACCAGGGTCGCCCCGATGAGCGGGCCGTGGATCGACGGGACCGGTGTGTGCGGTGACCGGCCGAAGTAGACGTCGACGAGCTCGACAGCGAGCCAGGCTCGCGCGATCCACCAGACCGGCTGGATCGCCTTGACGAACTCGCTCGGTGACCCCGGGAGCATCGCGAACGCCCGGTCCCAGCGATCGTGAGCGGCATCGAGGAACCCGTCGATCGACTCGCCGATCGGCCGATGCTCCCTGACCTTGCCCGTCACGGGGTCGAGACCGGCCGCCGTCCGCAGTTCGCGGGCGTAGTCCTGGGGATCGCCGAGCGCGCCGCTGCCGTGCTCGGCCACCAGGTCGGTCAGGTCGGCCTCGAGCCCGTCGGTGAGCTCGCGCTGCTCCTCCGGGTCGAGGTCGGCGAGGCGGGCGCGCACCTGGGTCATGAACTCCGCGATCTCGGGCCGTGCCTCCAGCATGTTGTCGGTCATGACGCTGCCCCCTGCTTCGGACGGTCGTCCCTAAGGAGACCCGTGACGGTGGTGGAGAAGTGGTGCCAGTCGTCGCGCTGGCTCTTGAGCTGGTCGCGGCCAGCAGTGGTGATGCCGTAGTACTTGCGGTGCGGTCCGGACTCGGACGGGACGACGTACGACGTCAGGGCGCCAGCCGCGTAGAGCCGGCGCAGGGTCCCGTAGACCGATGCGTCGCCGACCTCGTCGAGTCCTCCGGTCCGCAGTCGCCGCAGGATGTCGTAGCCGTAGCCGTCCTCACCGTCGACCACCGCAAGCACCGCGAGGTCGAGCACTCCCTTGAGGAGCTGAGTTGTATCCATGCAATGGACGGTACTACGGAATGCACACTACTGCGCACGACACGCCCAATCGGGCAGGGACCGGTGTCAGGATGCAGTCATGGCCCTCTCCTCCGCGACGCACACGCTGACCAAGACCGCGGGCACCGCGTTGAACCTGACGGCCGGCATCGCCCGCAAGGCGATGGGGACCGAGCCGGTGCCGCCCGGCTTCACCGGCACCCGGCTCGGCGTCTGCAACCTCTGCGAGGCGATCTGCGGCCTCGAGTTCACCCTGGAGGACGGCAAGGTCACCGGCGTCCGTGGCAACGACGCCGACCCGCTCTCCCATGGGCACATCTGCCCCAAGGGCGTCGCGATCGTCGACATCTACGAGGACCCCGACCGGCTGCGCCATCCGGTCCGCCGGATCGGGTCGGGCCCGGACGCCGAGTGGGTCGAGATCGGCTGGGAGGAAGCGCTCGACCGGGTCGCCGACGGGCTGGCCGCGGCGGTCAACATGCACGGACGTGACGCGGTCGGCATCTATCTCGGCAACCCGAACGCGCACTCGCTCGGAGCACAGACCCACGGCGTCGCGATGATCAAGACCTTCCGGACGCGCAACAAGTTCAGTGCCTCCTCGGTCGACCAGATTCCGCACCAGTTCGTCGCCATGCAGCTCTACGGGCACCAGCTGATGCTGCCGATCCCGGACATCGACCGGATGTCGTACTTCCTGGTCTTCGGGGCCAACCCGATGGCGTCCAACGGCTCGCTGATGACTGTGCCCGACTTCCCGAACCGGCTGCGCGCGCTGAAGAAGCGCGGCGGACAGATGGTCGTCTTCGACCCTCGACGCACGGAGACGGCGAAGGTGGCGACAGCTCATCACTTCGTCCGTCCGGGCACCGATGCCGTTGTCCTGCTCTCGATGCTCAACGTGCTGTTCACCGACGGACTGACCACTCCCCCGGCGTACCTCGACAACGTCGCCGAGGTCGAACGGCTCGTTGCCGACTTCACACCGGAGTACGCCGCCGAGACCAGCGGTGTGTCGGCGGAGGTGATCAGGCAGATCACCCACGAGTTCGCCGCGGCCGATGGCGCTGCGGCGTACGGCCGGATCGGGGTCTCGACGCATGGCTTCGGCTCGATCTGCCAGTGGGCGATCCAGTGCCTGAACATCCTGACCGGCAACTTCGACCGCGAGGGCGGGGTGATGTTCACCGAACCCGCGATCGACTTCGTCGCAAAGAAGATCGTCGGGCAGGGGCACTACGACATCTGGAGGAGCCGGGTCCGCGGGGTCTCGGAGTTCGCAGGCGAGCTGCCCGTCTCGGTGTTCCGCGAGGAGATCACCACCGAGGGTGAGGGCCAGATCCGGGCGGTGCTGACCCTGGCCGGCAACCCGGTGCTCTCGACGCCTGACGGCAAGGGGCTGGGCGAAGCGTTCGACAGCCTCGACTTCATGGCCTGTGTCGACATCTACCTGAATGAGACGACCAGGCACGCCGACGTGATCCTGCCGCCGACGACCGCCCTCGAACGCGACCAGTACGACCTGGTCTTCCACGCACTCGCCGTCCGCAACACCGCCCGCTTCACCCCGGCGCTGTTCGCGAAGAAGAAGGACGCGATGCACGACTGGGAGATCTTCCGCGAGCTCGCCGTCCGTACGACGGCCCGGCTCAAAACGAAGAAGCCGCTCTCGAAGCGGCTGGCCGAGCGCGCCCAGCTCAGTGTCAGCCCCGCGATCCTGGTCGCCGCGCTGCTCGCCGCCGGACGTCGTACGTCGATGCGGGCGCTGCTCAGGAATCCGGCCGGCGTCGACCTCGGTCCCCTGAAGCCGACGATGCCCGATCGGCTGCAGACAAAGGGCAAACGCATCAACGTGGCCCCCGAGCTGCTCGTTGCCGACCTCGATCGGCTGCGTGACTCGCTTGCGGTCCCGGCGACCGGCGAGCTGCTCCTGATCGGCCGGCGCCACAAGCAGGACTGCAACTCCTGGATGCACAACTCCGAGCGGCTGACCAAGGGCAAGCCTCGCCACCAGCTGCTGATGCACCCCGATGACCTCGCCGCGCGCGGCATCGAGAGTGGTTCCCTCGTGCAGGTCTCGTCTCGCGTCGGATCCGTCGTCGTGGAGGTCTCCGGCGTCGACGACATGATGCCGGGCGTGGTTTCGCTCCCCCACGGCTACGGCCACCAGGTCGACGGGACCCGGATGGGCAACGCCAGCAAGGTCGTCGGTGTCTCCATCAACGACCTCACCGACCCCGAGCGGCTGGACGTGAGCGGGAACGCCGCACTGAACGGCGTCCCCGTCACGGTTGCGTCTGCCTGAGTCCTAGCTGGAGACCAGCTCGAACTCCGGCTCGACCTCGACCACCCGCTGGCCCACGGGACGTTCCGGGCGCAGCGGCCACCAGGCTCTGTCACCCAGCAGCACCAGCGCGGCGGGCAGCATCACCAGCCGGATCAGCGTTGCATCGACCAGGATCGCGGCCGACAGCCCGACCCCGATCATCTTCATCTCCAGCATGCTCAGCGTTGCGAAGATCGCGAACACCGAGACCATCACCGCCGCGGCGCTCGTGACGACGCCGGCCGTCTCGGTGATGCCCTGCTCGACCGCCAGCCTGGCCGGCAGACCGCGGCGGACATGCTCACGCACCCGGCTCAGCACGAACACGTGGTAGTCCATCGACAGGCCAACGAGCACGACCAGGATGAACAGCGGGATCCAGTCGATGATGAAGCCCGGCGAGGAGAAGTTGAGCATCCCCTCGAGCCAGCCGTGCTGGAACACCAGTGTCAGCAGGCCGAACGCCACTCCGACCGATCCCAGGTTGAGGGCCGTCGAGAGAAGTGCGATCGGCACGCTGCGGAACGCGAAGGCCATCATCAGCATCGTGAGCAGCAGCACGAAGCCGATCACGATCGGCAGATACGTGCTCAGGTGGTTCGTGACATCGAGGTCCTGGGCGGCCTGACCACCGACGGCGTAGTCCGCGCGCAGCCCGCCGAGCGTGTCCCTGGTGAGGCTCCCCCGAAGCCGTTCGACGGCTCGGTCCACCTTCGGGTCGGAGTCCTTGTAGGGCATCGCCAGACCCAGGATGGACGTCCGACCGTCCGTCGACGTCCGGATCGGTTCGGCATCGCCTTCGACGAAGTCCGCGGTCCCGATCGCCTTGGTGTTCAGGGCTTCCAGCGCGGCCCGGACCTCCGCACGATCACTCGCCGGAGCCCTGACGACCACGTCCGCACTCGCGCCCTGAGCAGGGAACAGGCTGGCCATCGTCCGATAGGTCTGCACCTGGGGGATCGTCCCCGGCAGTGTCTCGAGATTGCTCTCATGGACCTTCATCCCGAGGGCGGGAAACGCCAGCGCACCGACGACCACGCCGCCGAGGATCAGCGCAGCCGCGGGACGGCGTACGACGGGACCGAGGACGCGTCGGCTGATGCCACCCCGACCGATCCGCCGGTTCAACCGCCACAGGAAGGGCAACCGCGGCCTGTCGACCCAGCGACCGAGCTTCGCGAGCAGTGCCGGGAGCACCGTGATCGAGCCGAGCACCGCGATCGCGACGACCAGGATCGAGCCGGTCGCCAGGGAGTTGAACGTCACTCCGCCGACCACGTAGAGACCCGCCATCGAGGCGATGACCGCCAGCCCGGACACGATGATCGAGTGACCCGAGGTCTGGGCGGCGATCTCCACCGCGTCGAGGGTGTCGCGACCCGCAGCCCGTTCCTCGCGTTCCCGCTTGAGATAGAAGAGCGAGTAGTCGACGCCGACCGCCATTCCGATCAGCACGATCATGCTGCTCACGGTGGAGTCTGCGTGCACGAGGTGGGACAACGGAGCGGTGATGCCGATCGTCGCTGCCACGCTGGTCGCCGCGAGCAGCACCGGCAGGCCGGCAGCGATCAACGCACCGAACGCGAGCATCATCAGGATCAACGTGACCGGCAGGCTGATCCCTTCTGCCGAGGAGAGGTCCTTACCCACCTGGTCGTTGATCCCGGCGTCGAGCGAGACGTCCCCGGTCTCCCGGATCTGCAGCTCGGGATGCTCCTTCTGCGTCTGGCTGGTGATCTTCTGCAACGCCGCGACGTCATCGGTCTTGTCGGTGAGCTCGACGTCGACCAGCAGCGCCGTACGCCCCGGATTCCACTGGCCGGGCTGCACCTTCACGACCCCCTTGGCGTCCCTCATGGCCGCGGTCAGGGTGTCGGCTGCGCCTTGCGCGGCCTGCTGGTCGAGCGCTCCCGCGCCGGGTGCGGTGATCAGCACGTTCTCGGTCTGCGGGGACGCCATCCCGGCGTCATGGACGAGCTGGTCGGCATGGCCGGACTCACCGAGCCGGTAGTCGGCGTCAACGGTGCCCTTCGTCGGGATCATCGCAGCGAGCCCGACCGCGATGACGACGAACGCAAGCCACGCGAGGATCGCTCGCCAGGGATGGGTGGCACTCCAGCGGGCCGCCCGAAGTGGCACACCGGCAAGAGGGTTGTGGACAGCCATGGCCGTGCTCCTTTGTGAGGTTCTCTGACGTCCTCAAGCCTCGTGATCCCCGACCGGCGGGTCAGTGGCGTCAGGTCCCCAAACCAGGTGGACCTAGCCCCACTGTCCGAGCGCCGCCGATCAGACAGGATGGGCACATGGACGAGCCGACGAAGTTCCCTGGCCGGCTGCGGATGACGGCGTACGCCGCGGCGCAGGTGCTGCTGGCGATCCCGGTCCTCGTGCTTTTCGTGCTGACGGTGGTGGCAAGCGTGCTCGTCGTGGTGTGGATCGGCATCGGCGTCCTGCTGGTGTCGGTGCCTGCCAGTCGGTGGATTGCGAACCGGCACCGGGCGATGGCCTCACGCGTGCTCGGCGTGCCCGTGCCGGCGGCGTACCGGGTCGTCCCGGAGGGCGCCAACCCGGTCCAGCGACTGACGGTCTGGGCCCGGGACCCGCTGACCTGGCGTGACCTGGCCTGGGCGCTGATGACGATCACGGTCGGGTTCACGCTGTCCCTCCTGGCTGTCGTCCTCCTGGTGGTGATCGCGACCGGTGCGCTCTGGTGGTTCGGCATCGAGCCGATCATGCGAGCCCGCTCGCGGCTGGACCAGATGTTTCTCAGCTACGGCCATACCGAGAAGCTCGAGCAGCGCGTGCAGGTGCTCACCGAGACCCGGGCGGAAACCATCGACCACTCGGCCGCGGAGCTGCGCCGCATCGAACGCGACCTGCACGACGGCGCGCAGGCCAGGCTGGTGGCGCTCGGGATGAGCCTCGGTGTCGCCGACGACATGTTCGGCACCGACCCGGAAGGCGCCCGCAAGATGGTCGTGGAGGCCAGGTCGACCACCCGTGCCGCGCTCGGCGAGCTCCGCTCCGTGGTTCGCGGCATCCACCCGCCGGTGCTGGCCGACCGGGGCCTGACCGGCGCGGTGTCCGCGCTCGCGCTCGACATGGCGGTCCCGGTGGTCGTCGAGCCCCGGCTGGCCGGACGGCCGCCCGCACCCGTCGAGTCGGCCGTCTACTTCGCGATCGCGGAGTGCCTGGCCAACATCGGCAAGCACGCCGCGGCCGATCGGGCCTGGGTGGACCTGTCCTACGCCGACGGCCGGCTGGTCGCGGTCGTCGGTGACAACGGCAAGGGTGGTGCGAATCCGTCAGCAGGCACCGGCATGCGCGGGGTGATGCGGCGGTTGTCGGCCTTCGACGGCACGATGATGGTGTCGAGTCCCGACCGGGGCCCGACGATCATCACCCTGGAGGTCCCGTGCGCCTTGTCCTCGCCGAAGACCACGCCCTCCTCCGGGACGGCCTGATCAGGCTCCTCGAGGCCAACGGCTTCACGATCATTGCGGCGGTCGACAACGCTCCGGAGCTCGAGCTCGCGCTGGAGGATCCGAGGGCCGAGGCCGCCGTTGTCGACGTACGACTGTTGCCGTCGTTCACCGACGAGGGCCTGCAGGCCGCGATCGCCGCCCGCGCGAAGCGGCCGGGGTTCCCGGTGATGGTGCTCTCGCAGTACGTCGAACAGCTCTATGCCCGTGAGCTGCTCGCCAGCGGTCAGGGCGCCGTCGGCTATCTGCTCAAGGACCGGGTGGCCGACGTGAGCGAGTTCGTCGAGGGCGTGCACCGGGTGATCGCCGGAGGCACCGTCATCGACCCCGAGGTGATCGCCACGATCATGGCCCGACGGCACGACCAGCCGGTCGACCGGCTGACGCCGCGTGAGCGTGAGGTGCTCGGGCTGATGGCGGAGGGCCGCTCGAATGCCGCGATCGCGGCAGCGATGTTCGTCTCCGAGAAGGCCGTCGCGAAGCACACCAACAGCATCTTCACCAAGCTCGACCTGCCGATCGACATCGATGACAACCGACGCGTCCTGGCCGTGCTGGCCTGGCTTAGGGTCTAGGGCGCGCCGGAGAGCAGCGCTCGAGCGCGCTCGACGTCGCCGTTCATCGTCTCGACCAGGCCCTCGACCGACTCGAACTTCACCATGCCGCGCAACCGCGCCACGAAGGAGATCTCGACGGGCACGTCGTAGAGCTCCAGGTCCGTGCGGTCGAGGACATAGGCCTCCACCCGCCGCTCTCGTTCACCGTCGAAGGTCGGGTTGGTCCCGACACTGATCGCGGCGGGAAGCAGATCGGCTCCCGGCTGGTCGAGCCGACGCAGCCAGCCGGCGTACACCCCGTCCGCGGGAGCGGCGATGCCCTTGGTCGGGACGTTCGCGGTCGGGAACCCGAGCTCGCGACCACGCTGATCGCCCCGGATGACCTGCCCGGTCACGGCAAACGGCCGACCGAGCGCTTCGGCCGCGCCTTCGACGTCACCGGCGGCCAGGCAGGTCCGGATGTATGTCGAGGACCAGACCTGCGGACCGCCGTCGAGCGCGATCCCCTCGACGAGGAAGTCATGGGAGGTCCCGGAGACCGTGAGCTGGGCGACGTCGCCGGCTGCCCTGCTGCCGAAGCGGAAGTTCGCGCCGACCACGACGGCCTTCGCATGCAGGGTCTCCACGAGCACGCGTTCGATGAACTCCTCGGGCGACCAGCCTGCGATCTCGCGGGAGAACGGGATCACCAACACGTCGTCCGCGCCCGCATTCGCAAGCAGCACACAGCGGCTGTCGATGTCGGTGAGCGCGAGTGGCGCGTGCTCGGGTCTCAGGATCGCCATCGGGTGCGGATCGAACGTGACCGCCACGAGCCGGAGCCCATCGGCCTCAGCGATCTCGTGCGCGCGGCCGACGACGTGCTGGTGCCCGAGATGGACCCCGTCGAAGTTGCCGATGACGACAACGGTCCGGCCGAGATCGGACGGGACCTGGTCGAAGGAACGCCAGATACGCACGAGAGGAAGAATCCCACACGCTGTCATCGGCCGAGCCATCAGCCGGTGAAGACGGCGACAGCCTTGGCGGTCTCGCCGTACTGCTCGTACAGCGCGAGGAACTCCCCGTCGGGCGCGAACAACGCGACCGGGCCGGCATCGGGCAGCGAGACCTCGATCTTTCGGCCGAAGCGCACATCGGTGGCGCCGGCATCGTCCAGGTCGTACGCCGGGAAGGACGCGCGTGCGGCCACCTCGAGCGGGACCATCGTGAACTCCTCAGCGAGCTCGTCGAGCGTCTTCGCCTGGTCGATCGTGAACGGGCCGACAGCTGTCCGGCGCAGAGCGGTGAGGTGTCCGCCGACCCCGAGCGAGGTGCCCAGGTCACGTGCGATCGCCCTGATGTAGGTGCCGCTCGAGCAGGCCACCGAGACCTCGACGTCGACGACCGTGGTCTCGGCAAGCTCGACAACCGTGCACGAATGCACGTCGATCGAGGCGATCCGGACCCGGCGTGACGCCAGCTCGACCTGCTCGCCGGCACGCACCCGTTCGTAGGCGCGTTTGCCGTCGACCTTGATGGCCGAGACCGCCGAAGGCACTTGGTCGATCTCGCCGACCATCGCCGCCAGTCCGGCCCGGATGGTCTCGTCACTGACCCCGGTGACATCGGTGATCGAGCTGGTCGAGAGCACCTCCCCCTCGGCGTCGTCCGTGGTGGTTGAGACGCCCAGCCTGATCGTCGCGTCGTAGGCCTTGTCGGTGATCAGCAGGTGCCCGAGCAGCCGGGTCGCCCGGTTGATGCCCAGCACCAGCACACCCGTCGCCATCGGGTCCAGGGTTCCGGCATGGCCGACTTTGCGGGTACCTGCGATCCGACGTACTCGGGCAACCACGTCGTGCGAGGTGATGCCGGCCGGTTTGTCGACGACGACGAGCCCGGAGGACGTCACTCTTCCTCGAGCGCTTCTTCTTCGAGGTCGTCGTCTTCGTCCTCGTCGACGTGCGGCTTCTTGTACGGGTCCGGTTCTCCGGCGTACGCCGCACCGGCCGTGGCCGCGGCAACCGCAGCGTCGGACTCTCGTGCCTTCGCCAGCAGGTCGTCGATCGCGCGAGCCGTCTCCGGCACCGCGTCATGGAAGAAGTCGAGCGTCGGCGTGTGCCGCATGCCGAGCTGTTTGCCGACCTCGGACCGGATCAGGCCCTTGGCAGACTCCAGCGCAACCGCCGTGCCGGCCAGATCCTCCTCGGGCCCGAGGACGGTGTAGAAGATCGACGCCTGCAACGTGTCACCGGACACCCGGACATCGGTGATCGTGACGAACCCCAGCCGCGGATCCTTGATTCGACGCTCAAGCATCTCCGCAACGATCACCTTGATGCGATCAGCGATCTTGCGAACTCGTGGGTTGGCCACGTCTCTGCTCCTGTTTCTGCTGCTGGCAGTTTTCCCAGGGTATGAACCCGAACCTCCTCATCGCACACGTCACGTTGTGTGCGATGAGGAGGTTTCCCTTCATACCCTGGGAAACCGGTCGACCGGACGAGCACTCAGACCCGCGGGATCTCTTTCATCTCGAACGCCTCGACGATGTCGCCGATCTTGATGTCGTTGTAACCCCTGACGACCAGACCACACTCGAAGCCCTCGCGGACCTCGGCAGCGTCGTCCTTCTCGCGCTTGAGCGATGCCAGGTCGGCACTCTCGACGATGACGCCACCGTCGCGGATGAGGCGCACCTTGGCGTTGCGTCGCAACAGACCGCTGGTGACCATGCAACCGGCGATGTTGCCGATCTTCGAGGAGCGGAAGATGTCGCGGATCTCGGCCTGGCCGAGGACAACCTCTTCGTACTCCGGCTTGAGCATGCCCTTGAGAGCGGCCTCGATCTCCTCGATCGCCTGGTAGATGACCGAGTAGTAGCGAATCTCGACACCTTCCTTCTCGGCCATCTGGCTCGCCTTGCCCTGCGGGCGGACGTTGAAGCCGATGATGATCGCGTCGGAGGCAGCAGCGAGGTCGACGTTGGTCTCGGTGATCGCACCGACGCCGCGGTCGATGACCCGGAGGCTGACCTCGTCGCCGACATCGATCTGTGCCAGAGCGTCCTCGAGAGCCTCCACCGAACCGGACACATCGCCCTTGAGGATGAGGTTGAGCTCGTGGCTCTCGCCCTTCTCCATGGAGGCCATGAAGTCTTCGAGGGTACGACGGACACGGCGCTTGGCCTGCATGGCCGCCCGCTCACGCGACTCGCGCTTCTCGGCGATCTGGCGAGCCATCCGGTCGTCCTCGACGACGATGAAGTTCTGGCCTGCACCCGGGACCGCGGTGAGACCCAGCACCATCGCGGGACGCGACGGGTCGGCTTCCTCGATGTTCTCGCCGTGCTCATCGAGCATGGCGCGCACCCGGCCGTACGCCGGACCCGCCACGATCGAGTCGCCGACACGAAGCGTGCCGCGCTGGACGAGGACGGTCGCGACTGGACCACGGCCACGGTCGAGGTGGGCTTCGACCACGAGGCCCTGCGCGTCCTGGTGCGGGTTGGCACGCAGGTCGAGCGAGGCGTCGGCGGTGAGGATGACCGACTCGAGCAGCTTGTCGAGGTTGAGCCCCGACTTCGCCGAGACGTCGACGAACATCGCGTCGCCGCCGTACTCCTCGGGAACCAGGCCGTACTCGGTCAGCTGGCCGCGGACCTTGGTCGGGTCGGCTTCCGGCTTGTCGATCTTGTTGACCGCGACCACGATCGGGACACCAGCGGCCTTGGCGTGGTTCAACGCCTCAACCGTCTGCGGCATCACGCCGTCGTCAGCCGCGACCACGAGGATTGCGATGTCGGTCGCCTGCGCACCACGGGCACGCATGGCGGTGAACGCCTCGTGACCGGGTGTGTCGATGAAGGTGATCCGGCGTTCGTTGCCGTCGACCTCAGCCGTGACCTGGTAGGCACCGATGTGCTGGGTGATGCCGCCGGCTTCCTTGTCGACGACGTTCGCGTTGCGCAGCGCGTCAAGGAGCTTGGTCTTTCCGTGGTCGACGTGACCCATGACGGTCACGACCGGCGGACGGATCGAGAGGTCGCCCTCGTCTCCTTCATCACTGCCGAACTCGAGGTCGAAGGACTCGAGCAGCTCGCGGTCCTCGTCCTCCGGAGAGACGACCTGGACGATGTAGTTGAGCTCCTCGCCGAGCAGCTCGAACGTCGCCTCGTCGACCGACTCGGTCGCGGTGACCATCTCGCCGAGCGAGAAGAGCATCTGCACCAGGGCCGACACGTCGACGTTGATCTTCTCCGCGAAGTCCGTCAGCGACGAGCCACGCGCCAGGCGAACGGTCTCGCCGTCGCCCTTGCGGACGCGCACGCCACCGATCGTCGGGGCCTGCATCTGTTCGTACTCCTGGCGACGAGCGCGCTTCGACTTGCGACCACGGCGCGACGGGCCACCGGGGCGACCGAAGGCGCCCTGCGTGCTGCCGCGACCGGTCGGACGACCGCCACCGCCGGGACGACCGCCACCGGGACCACCGGGACCGCCACCCATGCCGGGAGCACCGCCACTGGGACGACCCGCAAAACCGCCGCCGCCACCGGGAGCGCCACCGCGAGCGGGAGCGCCACCGCGGGCACCACCAGGACCTCCCGGGCCACCCGCACCCGGGCCACCCGGACGACCGCCGGGGCCACCGGGACCACGGCTGCCGGGGCCACCGGGACCACGGCCACCAGCGCCACCACCGAAGGCGGCAGGAGACTTCGGCATCATCGCCGGGTTGGGGCGAGGCATGCCATCGCTACGACCGGCCGGCGGCCGTGGGGGCCGCGGCTGCTCGCCCGGAGCGACCGGGGCCGCACTCTCGGGCGCCACCGGAGGCGGCGTGGCGGGACGACGACCCATGCCCTGGGTCGAGGAGAACGGGTTGTTGCCGGGACGGGGCGCGCCGGGACGGGCAGCCCCGCCGGGCTTGCCGACCGGACGTGGGCCCGGAGCGGGTGTGGCCGCCGCCGGGGCGCCAGGAGCCTCGGGCTCGACGACTGCGGCGGGGGCCTCAGGAGCCTGCGTCGTGGGCGCGGGCTCCGAGACGTCAACAGCCGGAGCCGGCTCAGCGGCAGGAGCCTCGGGCTCGGCAACGGCACGCGGACCGGGCCGGGGGCCGCCGGGCGCAGCAGCCTCGGAAGGCGCCGCCTCCGGGGCGGGAGCTTCGGCGACCTCGGCGGATGCCTCGGCCGGTGCGGCAGCCTGGGGAGCAGCAGACGCGCTCTTGGCAGCCTTCTTGGCGGCTGCGGCGTCGCGCTTGGCGCTCAGCTCCGCGCCGAACTTGTCCTGGAAGCGTTTGATTACTGGGGGTTCGACCGTCGAAGACGGTGCTTTTACGAACTCCCCGAGCTCACCGAGCATGGAGAGGACGTCCTTTGACGGGACGCCGTACTCCTTGGCGAGTTCATGGACTCGGACCTTGGCCACGTGTTTCCTCCTGGTCCGAGCCCGGGATCTAGCCGGGCGTTACGGACCGTTTAGTTGAAGTGCATGTTCATCGGGAAGTAGTCATCGAAGGCTCATGAGCTCTGATGCTCCAGTTCTTTCGGGTTGAAATGCGCTAGTCGGTCACATCTTGCAGGTACATCTTCAACCGCTCCGTGCTCAGCGCCTTGCCAGACCCCGAAGTGATCCTCAGGGCCCGCGCGAAGGCGCGTTTGCGCTCGGCGAGTGCGAGACAGGAAGTCGACGGGTGCAAGTGCGCCCCCCGACCTGGTGCGGTGCCACCCGGATCAGGTACGACGGCCCAGGCGGTGCCAGTGCCGTTCGTCTCTGATCGTGCGACTACCCGCAACAACTCACGTTTGGCGGACCGCTCACGACAGCCGATGCAGGTCCTCACCGGACCACGGCTTCCGTTTTCGATTTCCACCGTCTGTGAGTCTAACGCGATGCACACCGGGTTAACGAACCGGTGACTCCTCGTCGGAGCGGATGTCGATGCGCCAGCCGGTCAGTCGCGCCGCCAGCCGGGCGTTCTGACCTTCCTTGCCGATGGCAAGCGACAGCTGGAAGTCCGGCACCACGACCCGGGCGGACCGGGCAGCCTCATCGACGACCGTGACACTCGAGACTCGGGCCGGACTGAGGGCGTTGCCGACCAGCGTCGCCGGGTCGTCGGACCAGTCGATGATGTCGATCTTCTCGCCGTGCAGCTCGTTCATCACGTTGCGGACCCGCTGTCCCATCGGCCCGATGCAGGAGCCCTTGGGGTTCACGCCCTGCACGTTGGTCTTCACCGCGATCTTCGTCCGGTGACCGGCCTCTCGGGCGATGGCGCAGATCTCGACCGTGCCGTCGGCGATCTCGGGCACCTCGAGCGCGAAGAGCTTCTTGACCAGGCTGGGGTGGGTGCGCGAGAGCATCACCTGCGGCCCGCGCATGCCCTTGCGGACACTGACCACGAGGCACTTGATCCTGGTGCCGTGGGAGTAGTCCTCACCGGGCACCTGCTCGCCCACCGGCAGCAACGCCTCGAGCTTGCCGAGGTCGACCATCACGTCATTGGGGTCGCGGCCCTGCTGGATCAGGCCGGAGATGATGTCGCCCTCCTTGCCGGAGAACTCCCCGAACCGAATCTCGTCCTCGGCGTCCCGCAACCGCTGCAGCATGATCTGCTTCGCGGTCGTCGCGGCGATCCGGCCGAAGCCCTCCGGAGTGTCCTCGAACTCGGGACCGAACGTCCCCTCCTCATCGACCTCGCGCGCCATCACGGTGACGTGACCGGACTTGCGGTCGAGGGTGATGCGAGCGTTCTCCTGGGCTCCGGGCGTCTTGTGGTACGCCGTCAGCAACGCCTGCTCGATTGCCTCGACGAGGACCTCGAACGAGATTTCCTTCTCGCGCTCAAGCATCCTCAGGATGCTCATGTCGATGTCCATCTCAGCCCTCCCATTTGGTGAATTCGATCTGGATCCGCGCCTTCTTGATGTCCTCGAAGGCCACGGTCTGTTCGGCGCCGTCGACCGTGAGGGTCGCGTCGGCGTCGGTGCTGCTGACGATCCGGCCGTCGTACGGCTCGCCCTCCCGTGGGGTCACCGTCACCAACCGGGTCACGTTGCGCCGCCAGTGCCGGGGCAGGGTCAGCGGCTTGTCGACGCCCCGCGAGGAGACCTCGAGCGTGTAGGGCTGGGCGCCCATCGCATCGGTCTCGTCGAGGACCCGCGAGACCTCACGGGTGGCATCGGCGATGTCGTCCATCGTGACGCCTCCGTCCTGGTCGACGGCGACCTTCAGGACACTGCGTTTGCCGGCCTTGGAGAGCTCGACGTGCTCGAGATCGAGCCCGAGTGCCGACATCGGGTCGGTGAGCAACACAACGAGGCGGTCCCGGATGTCATTCGTGCTCACGGGTGCCTCCAATGTGTTGTTGTGCCCAGTCGCATTGCCCGATCTGGGATGTGTCCAGCCTAGCGGGTTCAGCCCACCGTTCCCTGCACCGTTGCTCAGCGTGCGGCCTCGTGGACCTGGTCATCTAGGCTGCGCCCGTGCCCGACCAGCCTGCAGTGACCCGACGCACCGTGGTGAGTGGTGCTGTCATTACGGTACTGGCAACCGGGCTGACGTCCGGTTTGGCGACCGGCTGCGACGTGCGCAACCCCCTTTCGAAGTCCGGCGACGGCGTCCCCGAGCCGGCGGCGGTCTCCCCCGACGTGACCGTGGCCATCCAGGCGGTCGGAGTGATCCGGGCAGCGCAGCTCGCTGCGACCACGACCTCGCAGCGGCATCCGGCCCTGCGCCCGCGGCTCACCGCGCTCCTCGACATGCACAAGGCCCATCTCGACGCCCTCGCCGACGCCGTACCGGACGCATCGCGCGCCACGCCGACAGCCACCCCGTTCGTCGTGCCGGCCGATCCGAAGGTCGCGCTTCACACGATCGCGGTGCTCGAGACCGGCGGCCGGTCGACGATCATCGGGCTCGCGCTTCGCGCGCAGAGCGGGGCGTTCGCGCGGCTGCTCGCGGGCATCACCGCGGCCACCTCCCAGCGTCTGGTGGGGCTGCCGAAGCCATGACTCCTCTCGAGGCGCTTCAGGCGACGCTGGCCGGTGAGCACGCTGCCGTCTACGTCTACGGCGTGCTGGGCGCGCAGTCCTCGGCGTCCGAACAACCGACCCTGTTCGCGAACCTGCAGACGGCGTACCAGCTGCACCGCAAGCGCCGTGACCAGCTGACCGTGATGATCGAGCATCGGGGCATCGACCCGGTGCCGTCGGCGGTGTCCTACGCGCTGCCCAATGCCGCTGCGACGTCCGCAGAATTGACTGATGCGGCACTCCAGGTGGAGAGCCGCATCAGTGCGACGTACGGCCAACTGGTCGGTAGTTCGTCTGGGTCCGACCGTCGGTGGGGCATCGCTGCCCTCGACGACTGTGCCGTTCGTCAACTCGCATTTCGAGGAACTCCCGAGATGTTCCCCGGAATGGAGTCTTGAATCAGTGTTTGCCGGTAGAACGTCGTGCACCGGTCACCGCTGACGCCCCTGTCCGTCAGGAATTCCGGTACGTGGCTCCTACCGTCATCACCGAACGGGACCGGTTCCCACCGATCCCGCCTCAAATGATCGGTCACATGAATATGCAATGGGGACGAAACCGGCCTGCGCATCGCTGCATTGCACAAATCGGCAATAGTTCCCGCGCTCAGTTCCAGCGGTCCACAACTGCGGGAATCTCTGCAAGTTCGTGCACGATCGCGTCCGGCTCGCCCTCGGTGTGGCCGATCTGGGAGGCCGGAATCGCGCTGTGCGGGACGTGGATCGCCTTCAACCCGGCGTTGTGGGCGCCCCAGATGTCATCGAACAAGCGGTCACCGACGTACACACAACGTCCGGGGTCGGTCGCTCCCACCGCCTCCAGCGCGGTCCGGAACGCCATCGGCGAAGGCTTGGTCCAGGGGATCTCGCTCGTGTAGACGTCGCCGTCGATCAGATCGAGTACGCCGTCCCGGCGGAACCACTCGCGATGCCAGGCACGCGGCCAGATCGTGTTCGACAGCACGCCGACCTTGATGCCGCGCTCCTTGAGCGCTGCGAACATCGGCCCAGCCTGGGGGTCGGTCGGCGTGTGCGGCTGCCAGAAGTCGTAGTAGTCACTCAACCGGTCGGGATCGTGGCCCAGGCCCGCCTGCTCGAAGACGTCGGCCAGCGTCGCGCTGCGCTGCTCGTCGCGGGACCAGCTCCAGATCGTGGTGTTGGCCTCGGCCAGCCGAGCGGCGATGGCGGTCGGCTCGGCACCGGTCTGGTCGACCACCGCGGCCGCGAGCGCCCGCGCCTCCGCGTCGAAGTCGATGCTGTGCCAAGGGGTCAGCGTGCCGCCCCAGTCGAAGATGACCGCCTCGATTGCCATGGCAGAAACCTAGGGCGTGAGCAGCACCGGCGCCATCGGTCCATGTCGACCACCCTCGTTGACGCTGGCAGGGCATAAGTAGGCTCATGGACATGGACATGACGTATGGCCCATTGGGCAACTCGGGACTGATGGTGAGCACAGTAGGCATCGGCTGCAATGCGTTCAGCCGACGCGTGGACCAGGACGGGGTGAGCGAGATCCTGGACGCGGCGGCCGACGTCGGCGTCACCCTCCTCGACACCGCTGACACCTACGGCGTCGAGCCTGGGATGAGCGAGACGATGATCGGCGCGGCCCTGCAGGGTCGTCGCGAGGACTTCGTGCTGGCGACCAAGTTCGGGATGAACATGCGTGGAGCCAACGGCGTCGACCACGGTGTCCGCGGATCTCGGCGCTACGTACGCCGGGCCGTCGAGGCGAGCCTCCGCCGGCTCAACACCGACCACATCGACCTCTACCAGCTGCATGCGCCGGACCCGATCACCCCGATCGAGGAGACCCTCTCGGCGCTGGATGAGCTCGTCAAGGAGGGCAAGGTCCTCTACATCGGTTGTTCGAACTTCGCCGGCTGGCAGATCGCCGACTCTGCGTGGACGGCCCAGACCGCCGGACTGACGCCGTTCGTCTCGGTGCAGAACCGCTACTCGCTCCTCGACCGCACGGTCGAGGCCGAGGTGACGCCGGCCTCCGAGCAGTTCGGGCTGGGCATCCTGCCGTTCTTCCCGCTGGAGTACGGCCTGCTGACGGGCAAGTACAGCCGCGGCTCCGAGGCACCCTCCGGCTCACGTGCCGCCATCGATTCGGCGAACTCGGCGTGGCTCGCCGACGCCGACTGGGACCGGATCGAGGCAGTGACGTCCTACGCCAAGTCCCGCGACCTGAGCGTGCTCGACGTCGCCATCGCCGGCCTCGCCGCGCAGCCCGCGGTCAGCTCGGTGATCTCCGGAGTGACGTCGGCCGAGCAGGTGCGCACGAACGCCGCCGCCCTGCGCTGGCAGCCCACTGCCGAGGACCTCGTCGCCCTCAACGAGATCTGACCCTCGACAACCGGTCAGCCGCGAACGACCGAGATCAGCTTTCCGACGATGTCGGCGACCGGGACGTCCTCGCGGTCTCCCGAGCGACGGTCCTTGAGCTCGACGACCCCGTCGACGAGGCCCTTGCCCACGGCGACGATGGTGGGGACGCCGATCAGCTCGGCGTCCTTGAACTTCACCCCGGGGCTGACCTTGCCGGCGCGGTCGTCGTACAGCACGTCCAGGCCGGCGGCGGAGAGCTCGGTGGCGATCCGCTCGGCCTCGGCGAACAGCGACTCGTCCTTGCCCGCGACCACGAGGTGTACGTCGGCCGGGGCGACCTCGCGCGGCCAGCACAGACCGAACTCGTCGTGGTTGCCCTCGGCAATCACCGGCACGGCTCGCGAGACGCCGATCCCGTAGGAACCCATCGTGACGGTGACGAGCTTGCCGTTCTCGTCGAGGACCTTGAGGTCGAGTGCGTCGGCGTACTTGCGGCCGAGCTGGAAGATGTGGCCCATCTCGATGCCGCGGGCGGTCTCGAGCCTGCCTGACGCGCAGTTCGGGCAGGGGTCGCCGTCCCGGACCTCGGCGGCCTCGATGGTGCCATCGGGCGTGAAGTCGCGGCCCGCCACCAGGTCGATCACGTGGCTGCCGTCGATGTCGGCGCCGGTGACCCAGCGGGTGCCGTCGACGACGCGGGGGTCGACGACGTACCGGATGCCGGAGGCGTTCTTCTCACCCAGCGCGCCGGGCCCGATGTAGCCCTTGACGAGCGCCGGGTGCTTCGCGAACTCGGCGGCGTCCATGGGCTCGATCTCGGTCGGCTCCATCATCCCTTCGAGGCGCTTCTGGTCGACCTCGCGGTCACCGGGCAGGCCGATCGCCAGCGGCTCGCGGGTGCCGTCGGCGTGCTTGAGGACGACCAGCACGTTCTTGAGCGTGTCCCCGGCGACCCAGGGCCTGTCCTCGCGGGGGAAGCTCTCGTTCAGGTGGTTGACCAGGGTGTCGATCGTGGGGGTCCCGGGCGTCTGCTCGGCGTGAGCTGGCGGAATCGCGTCGTACGCCGTGCTGTCAACGGGAGCCGCGGGAGGACGCACCTGCACCGCCTCGACGTTGGCCGCGTAGTCGCAGTTCGGGCAGTGCACGAAGGTGTCCTCGCCGATCTCGGACTTCGCGAGGAACTCCTCGGACTTCGAGCCGCCCATCGCGCCGCTGGTGGCCTTCACGATCACGTAGTCGAAGCCGAAGCGGTCGAAGGTCTTGATGTAGGCCTTGCGGTGCGCCTCGTAGGACCGGTCGAGGCCCTCGTCGCTGACGTCGAAGGAGTAGCTGTCCTTCATCACGAACTCCCGGCCGCGGATCAGGCCGGCGCGGGGACGCGCCTCGTCGCGGTACTTCGTCTGGATCTGGTAGAGCCAGACGGGCAGGTCCTTGTAGGACGAGTAGAGGTCCTTCACGACGAGGGTGAACATCTCCTCGTGCGTCGGACCGAGCAGGTAGTCGTTGCCCTTGCGGTCCTTGAGCCGGAAGATGCCCGCGCCGTACTCCGTCCAGCGGCCGGTCGCCTCGTAGGGCTCGCGCGGCAGCAGGGCCGGGAACTGGAGCTCCTGCGCACCCATCGCGTCCATCTCCTCGCGGACGATGTTCTCGACGTTGCGGTAGACACGGAGTCCGAGCGGCAGCCACGAGTAGATGCCTGGCGCGGCGCGGCGGATGTAGCCGGCCCGAACCAGCAGCCGGTGGCTCGGCACCTCGGCGTCGGCAGGGTCGTCGCGCAGGGTACGTACAAACAGGGACGACATCCGCATGATCATGCGGAGAAGGCTAACGGTCGGTGTTCAGGAGTTGCGAGCGGCTTTCAGCGCGACCCGGATCATCGGCAGCTGGAGCGGAAGCCGGCCGAACGCAGCCAGCTTGAAGGCGGACTTGTTGGACTTGCGCGCGTCGTTGGCCATCTTGAGGTTGGCCGGGTAGACACCGAGCAGCAAACCGACACTCCCCCAGCCGGCGAGGCGCCGGGTGCGCGGGTGCAGCAGCCCGGCCGCGAGGGCGAGCTCGGCGATCCCGCTGCCGATGATCACCTCATGATGTGCAGGCACTGACCTGGGCATCAGCGGCTTGTAGACATCCGGCTTCACGAGGTGGACGACACCGGATGCGGCAAAGCCCGCAGCGAGAAGAAGGACATCCTTGGAGATCGAGGTCTTGGTCACAGCCGGAGCCTAGCCGTCAGAACATCACGGTCGAGAAGGTGTTCGTCTGCTCGAAGCCGACCCTCTCGTAGGCCCGCCGCGCAGGGGTGTTGTGCCCGTTGACGTAGAGCGAGACGACCGGGGCGATCTCGCGCAGGCAGATGTCGACGACGGCGGCCATCCCCCTGGTGCAGATGCCCTCGCCGCGGCGGGCCGGGTCGACGTACACACCTTGGATCTGGCAGGCGCTCGGCGTCGCGCAGGCGACCTCGGCCTTGAAGAGCACCTTGCCGTTCTCGATCCGGGAGAACGACCAGCCCCTGCTGACGAGCTGCGAGACCCGGGCACGGTAGAGATCCTTGCCGCCGTCGACCTCGGGTGAGACGCCGACCTCCTCGGTGTACATCGCGACACAGGCCGGGTAGAGGGCAGCGACATCGGACGGCAGCGTTCGGCGTACGCCGGGATCTGGCTCGACCTGGGGAGGCAGCGAGATCGCCAGGTGCGGCTGGTCCCAGCGGAACTCGCGCGGGTTGGCCCAGGCCACCTCGAGCCCCTTCCAGAGCTGTTCGACGACCTCTCGCGGACCGACGATCGTCGAGCTCGAGCGGTGCAGCCGGATCGCCCGGCGGACGAACGCCTCGACGGCCTCGGGGGTGGCCTGCACAGGCACGAGATTGGCGCCGACGTGGCACATCGAGGTGAGGCGACCGTCCTCGACGTACCCCCACATCTGGCCGCCCATCCAGCGCGGATCGAGCTGGGTGATCCGGCTGCGGTACTCCGCGAAGACATTGGTCACCGGGTCCTCGGCCAGCAGGTCCAGTGCTGCGGGCAGGTCTCCGGGCCCGAGAACGCGAAGACCTTGCTGAGATCGAAGCACGACGGGAGCCTAACGCGGACCGGCCAGTTGGAGATGTTCGTATCTGGCTGAGCGGACCGCCCGCACGTGGCTACGGTTCAGCCATGCAGCACTCCTCGTCACGTCCGGCCCTCGTCGTCGCCCTCATCCTGGTGCTGGCGGTCGCGCTGACGGGCTGTGGCGGGGAGACGAGGAAGGCGACGACGGCACCAACCGGACCGAGCCAGGAAGTGACGAGCTGCCGCGCGCAGTGGTCCGATCTGGCCGGCAGGTACGACGGCCGCAGCGACTCCACACTGGACTCGGATCTCGGGTCGCGATGGAACACCGTGCTCGCCACCCTCGACTACTACGTGACCTCGGCGACCGCCAAGGACTGCCAGACACTCCTGGACAACCAGCAGTCGGCGATCAACGACCTCGAGGACTTCAGCACCATGCTGCGGCGCTGGGACATGAGCTATCAGGACCTCGACGCTGTCAATGCGGTCGACCGCTACCTGCAGAGCCCGCTGCCGAAGCTCAAGCCGCTGAAGAAGAACAGGCCGGCGCCGAGGCCGCCGAGCAAGAAGCTGCTGCGCCGAGCGGTCACGCTGCTGCGGTCCAACGCTCCAGGGGCCAGCACGGACATGGCGGCCGGCTGGGAGGAGGCCAACCAGGTCGACCTCGATCCGGCGGCCGAGGCCAAGGCGGTGAAGGACCTGTCGTTCCTCGCCTCCCAGAGCACTCGCTACCAGATCTGCCTCGTCGCACTGAAGGTGATCCACCAAGCAGAAACCGCCACCGCCACCGCCCAGGATCCAACCTCCTGAACCGTTGACTTGGGTCTCCGTCACCGTCGAGTTGGGTGTCCGTCACGGTTGAGTTGGGTCTCCGTCACCGTTGACTTGGGTGTCCGTCACGGTTGACTTGGGTCCGAACTACAGCGTTTTCGGGGACCGGAACTCAAGCACGACTCAACGGTTAACGAGGCCCAAGTCAACGGTAACCAAGGCAGAACTCAACGGTCAGGAGACGGTGACGGAGGCGGTGGCGCCTTCCTCGGTCTCCATGGTCTCGGCGAGGCGGAGCGCTTCTTCGATCAGGGTCTCGACGATCTGGGACTCGGGCACGGTCTTGATGACTACGCCCTTCACGAAGATCTGGCCCTTGCCGTTGCCGGATGCGACACCGAGGTCGGCCTCGCGGGCCTCGCCGGGACCGTTGACGACGCAGCCCATCACGGCGACCCGGAGCGGGACCTCCATGCCCTCGAGACCGGCCGTCACCTGTTCGGCGAGCGTGTAGACGTCGACCTGGGCGCGACCGCACGAAGGGCACGAGACGATCTCGAGCTTGCGGGGACGGAGGTTCAGCGACTGCAGGATCTGGATGCCGACCTTGACCTCCTCGACCGGAGGAGCCGACAGGGAAACCCGGATCGTGTCGCCGATGCCCTCGGAGAGCAGCGCGCCGAAAGCGGTCGCGGACTTGATCGTGCCCTGGAACGCCGGGCCGGCCTCGGTCACGCCAAGGTGCAGCGGCCAGTCGCCCTGCTCGGCGAGCAGCTCGTAGGCGCGCACCATCACGACCGGGTCGTTGTGCTTGACCGAGATCTTGAAGTCGTGGAAGTCGTGCTCCTCGAAGAGTGAGGCCTCCCAGACGGCCGACTCCGCAAGCGCCTCGGGCGTCGCCTTGCCGTACTTGGCCAGCAGCCGCGGGTCGAGCGAGCCGGCGTTGACACCGATCCGGATCGAGGTGCCGTGATCCTTTGCCGCTCTCGCAATTTCACGGATCTGGTCGTCGAACTTCTTGATGTTGCCCGGGTTGACGCGTACGGCGGCACAGCCCGCCTCGATCGCCGCAAAGACGTAACGCGGCTGGAAGTGGATGTCGGCGATGACCGGGATCTGCGACTTGCGGGCGATGTCGGGAAGGGCCTCGGCGTCGTCCTGCGACGGGCATGCCACCCGGACGATGTCGCACCCGGCGGCCGTCAGCTCGGCGATCTGCTGGAGCGTGGCGTTCACATCGGAGGTGAGCGTCGTGCACATCGACTGCACCGAGACCGGCGACTCGCTGCCGACACCTACCTTGCCGACCTGGATCTGGCGGGTCTGGCGGCGCGGGGCCAGTACGGGCGGCGGGGCAGCCGGCATGCCAAGAGAGACAGCAGTCATGCTTTCAATCTACTGGGATCAGGAAGCGACGGGCGCCACGATGTCGGCGTACACGAGGAGAACAGTCATCAGCAGCAGGGCACCGGCCATCACATAGGCCACCGGCAGCAGCTTCGCGACGTCGAAGTGACCGGGGTCGGGGCGTCGGAACAGCTTCGCGAGCCCGCGGCGGAGGCCGTCGTACAAGGCGCCCGCGATGTGACCGCCGTCGAGCGGCAGCAGCGGCACGAAGTTGAACATCCCGACGAACAGGTTGACGCCGGCGAGCAGCGAGACGAAGAACGCGATCCGGTCGCCCACCGACACTGCCCGGTCCGAAACGACCTCGCCCGCGACCCGGCTCGCGCCCACCACACTCATCGGGCTCGATGGGTCGCGCGTCTGCAGGCCGAGAACGGTCCGCGCGACGCCGTACAGCTTCACGGGCATGTGGCCGAGCGCGGTGACGGTGTCCCAGGTGTAGGTGCCCATCTGGTCGACCGTGTAGAGCGGGCCGTGCGTGACCAGGTGCTCCGCGGGCGTGATGCCGAGGAAGCCGGCGTGGATCAGCTTGACGTCCTGGGTGCCGAGCGTCGGCAGCGAGTTCACCGCGGTCGTGGTGTGCAGGACCTGCTGCTTGCCGTCACGGAGGATCGTCAGCGAGGCCGCGTTGGCCTTGTTGGCGCGAATCAGACTCTGCAGCTGGTCGTACGACGTGATCGTGGTCCCGTTGAACGCGGTGATCGTGTCGCCCGGCAGCAGCCCGGCCTTCTTCGCCGGAGAGACCGGGTCGGTGGCCGTGCACTTGGGCGAGACCGTCGCGTCGATCGGCACGGCAATCACGCAGTCCGACACCGAGTGGACCGTCGTGTTCGCCTCGACGACGCCGTGGAAGGCGAAGATCCCGCCGAACAGGAAGAACGCGATCAGGATGTTCACCGTCGGCCCGCCGGCCATCACGATGACCTTCTTCCACCACGGGATCTGGTAGAACAACCGGTCCTCGTCACCCGGCTGGACGAGCTCGTACTCCGCGGAACGCGCGTCCGAGATCAGCTGGGCGAACATCCCGGTGTTGCTCTTGCGAATCTTGTCGTCATCCTCGCCCGGAGAGGGCGGCAGCATCCCGAGGATCTTGACGTAGCCGCCGAGTGGGAACGCCTTGACGCCGTACTCCGACTCGCCGACCTGCTTCGACCACAGCGTCGGCCCGAAGCCGATGAACCACTGCGGGACACGTACGCCGAACTTCTTCGCGGGGATCATGTGGCCGAACTCGTGCAGGCCGATCGAGATCGCCAGACCGACGACGAAGATCACCACTCCGAAGATGTAGAGCAGGACGGTCATTGCGAGTTCTCCAGCAGGCGGGTCGTCTCCGCGCGGGCCCAGGCATCGGCCGCGAGCACGTCTTCGACGGTGAGTTCTTCCTCATCAGAGGGTACGTCGTGACGGGTGAGCACCTCTCCGATCGTGTCGACGATCGCCACGAAGGGCAGCCGTCCTCCCCGGAACGCCTCGACGCAGATCTCGTTCGCCGCGTTGTAGACGGCCGGCGCGGTGCCGCCTCGGCTGCCGGCCTCGCGGGCGAGTCCCACGGCCGGAAACGCGTTGTCGTCGAGCGGGAAGAACTCCCAGGTCTGGGCGGTCGTCCAGTCGATCGCCGGTGCCGTGTCGGGCACCCTGTCGGGCCAGGTGAGCCCCAGCGCGATCGGGATCAGCATGGTGGGCGGACTCGCCTGGGCCAGGGTCGATCCGTCGGAGAACTCGACCATCGAATGCACCATCGAGGTCGGGTGGACCACGACTTCGATGCGGTCGAACGGGATGCCGAAGAGCAAATGTGCCTCGATCACTTCGAGGCCCTTGTTGACCAGGGTGGCCGAGTTGATCGTGATGACCGGGCCCATGTCCCACGTCGGGTGGTTCAGGGCCTCCGCGGGGGTGACGCCCGCGAGTGACTCGCGGGTCCGTCCGCGGAACGGTCCCCCGCTGGCGGTCAGCACGAGGCGGCGTACCTCATCGGCGCGGCCGCCGCGCAGGCACTGGGCCAACGCGCTGTGCTCACTGTCGACAGGGACGATCTGTCCGGGCTTGGCGCGACTCGTGACCACGGAGCCGCCCATGATCAGCGACTCCTTGTTGGCCAGAGCCAGGGTGTTGCCGGCATCGAGCGCAGCCAGCGTGGGCTTGAGCCCGACGGCTCCGGTGATGCCGTTGAGGACCACGTCGGCAGGATGCGACGCGGCCTCCACGGAGATGTCCTCGCCAGTGCCGAAGATCGTGGGGCTGAACTCCGCGACCTGCGCAGCGAACAGGTCCGGGTTGCTCCCGCCCGCGGTCAGCCCGATCACCCGGAACCGGTCCGGGTTGGCGCGCACGACCTCAAGGGCCTGGGTACCGATGGAGCCGGTCGATCCGAGGATCACGACATCGCGGCGTTCGGGAGCGGTCACCGGTCCATCTTCTCAGCCGTGGGCGAGAACATTGGCCAGTGCGTCGCTCCAGTAGGCGACAGGTCCAGGTCTCGCGCCACCTCACTTGCGCAGCCGCGGGTCGACCTCGTCCTTCCACGGGTAGTCCTTGGCAAGCGGCCAGCGGTCGTACTTGTCGCCGACGTACTTCGGGACGCGTCCCTCGGGGTACGCCGCGAAGCCTGGCGGAATCCTCTGGCCGTTCTTCACGCAGTCGCCGCCGTTGGGGTTCGACGTCGCGTAGACCGGGAACTCCCCGGCGCTGCACTGACCCTCCTGCCCCAGCAGGTCACAGCCGGTGATCAGCGGGGTCAGGAGCGCGGCGACCAGCAACACGCCGCCGGTGCGATGGGCTGTTGTCGAGTTCATCCTCCGAGCCTCGTCGTACGGCGTGCCGGGCGCACCCGCGTTCGTACCCGACCGGGCTGAGTACCCGGGCTCAGAGGTCGAGGCCGGTCAGCACCATCACGCGTTCGTAGCTGAAGTCGGCCATCGCATACTTCACGCCCTCACGGCCGACGCCGGACTCCTTGACGCCGCCATAGGGCATCTGGTCCGCGCGGTAGGACGGGGCGTCGCCGACGATCACGCCACCGACCTCGAGCTCACGATGGGCCCGGAAGGCGGTCTGCAACGAGTGCGTGAAGACGCCGGCCTGGAGGCCGAACTTCGAGTCGTTCACCGCCGCAAATCCCGCGTCGGCGGAGTCGACCGGCTCGAGGATCAGCACCGGACCGAAGACCTCTTCGCGGGTCACCTTCGCGTCATGGGCTACGTCGACGAGCACCGTCGGGGCGTACGCCGAACCGCTGCGCGTCCCACCGGTCAGCACCGAGGCCCCTGCTGCGACGGCCTCGTTGACCCACTCCTCGACCCGCTTGGCGGCGTCCTCGTTGATCATCGGCCCGACGAAGGTGTCCTCCAGGCGGGGGTCGCCGGTCTTCAGTGCTGCCACCTTCGAGACGATCAGGTCACGCAGCGGCTCGAACACCGCTTTGTCGGCGTACACCCGCTGCACGCCGATGCAGGACTGGCCACCCTGGTAGTTGGAGAAGTTGGCGATCCGGGTCGAGGCCCAGTCGAGGTCGTCGGCCGAGGAGTAGTCAGCACAGACGACCACTGCCGCATTGCCACCCAGCTCGAGGACGACGTGCTTGGCTGGCACCTGCTGCTGGATCGCGAACCCGACCGGCCCCGATCCGGTGAAGCTGACGACCGGCAGCCGCGGGTCGGCTACCAGCGATGAGGCGTCCTCGTTGGGCACATTGATCACGCTGACCATCCCGTTGGGGAGATCGGTCGCGGCGATCAGCTCGCCGAGCAACAGCCCGGACAGCGGCGTCTTGGGAGCAGGCTTGAGCACGACCGGAGCACCCACCGCGATCGCCGGAGCCAGCTTGTGGGCAACGAGGTTCAGCGGAAAGTTGAACGGCGAGATCGCCAGGACCGGGCCCTTGGGCACCCGGCGGACGTAGGCCAGCCGGCCCTCCGCGGCCTTGTCGGTGTCGAGTCTCATCACCTCGCCGGACCAGGTGCGTGCCTGCTCGGCCGCCCAGCGGAAGACCGAGACCGCGCGGCCGACCTCGGCTCGCGACCACATCAGCGGCTTGCCGTTCTCGGCGGTGATCAGCTCGGCAAGCTCGTCGGACCGGGCCCGGATCGCCTCGCTGATCTGGACGAGCGCCTCGGCGCGCGCGTGGATCGGCAACCGGGCGGCCTCGGACGCGACGGCGGCCGCGGCTGCGACGGCCTCCTCGATCTGGTCCTTCGAGGCGTACGACGTGACGCCCACCAGCGAGCCGTCGTACGGACTGTGCACCTCGAGGGGCGCATCGCCGTGCACTGCCGAACCTGCCACCCACAACGGAATCTGTTCGCTCATCACCCTTCCGAGCCTAGTGTGAGCACATGAGCGATCCAGCCCCCGGAGGACCCGGGATTCCCCAGCATCGCGAGCTCGTCACCGCGATCCCCGGTCCGCGCTCCCAGGAGCTGTTCGCTCGCCGGGCGAAGCACGTCGCGGCCGGTGTCTCCACCACGCTGCCGGTCTTCATCGAGGCGGCCGGTGGCGGGATCCTGCGCGATGTCGACGGCAACTCCCTGATCGACCTGGCAGCCGGGATCGCGGTCACGAGCGTCGGCAACTCCGCGCCCGAGGTGGTCGCCCGGGTCACCAGCCAGGTGGCCGCGTTCACGCACACCTGCTTCATGGTGACGCCGTACGACTCCTACGTGGACGTCTGCGAACGGCTCGGCGAGCTCACGCCCGGCGATCACGAGAAGCGGTCGCTGTTGCTCAACTCGGGTGCCGAGGCCGTGGAGAACGCGGTGAAGATCGCGCGGTCGTTCACCGGACGGCAGGCGGTGGCCGTCTTCGACCACGCCTACCACGGGCGCACGAACCTGACGATGGCGATGACCGCGAAGAACATGCCCTACAAGAGCGGGTTCGGGCCGTTCGCCGGTGAGGTCTACCGGGCGCCGGTTTCCTACCACCTGCGCGACCAGCTCAAGGGCCAGGAGGCGGCCGAGCGGGCGATCGACGTACTCGAGAAGCAGGTCGGCACGGACAACCTGGCCTGCCTGGTGATCGAGCCGATCCTCGGCGAGGGCGGGTTCGTCGTGCCAGAGCGCGGGTTCCTGCCACGGCTGGCGGAATGGGCGAAAGCGGCCGGCGTGGTGTTCATCGCCGACGAGATCCAGACCGGCTTCTGCCGGACCGGTGACTGGTTCGCTTGCGACGACGAGGGCGTCGTACCCGATCTGATCACCACTGCGAAGGGCATCGCCGGCGGGCTGCCGCTCGCTGCGGTCACGGGTCGCGCCGAGGTGATGGACGCCGTCCACGTCGGCGGCCTGGGTGGGACGTACGGCGGCAACCCGGTCGCGTGCGCCGCCGCACTCGGAGCGATGGAGGCGATGGAGAAGCACGACCTGGCCAGGCGGGCTCGGCACATCGGCGCCATCCTCGCCGAGCGGCTGACCGCGCTGCAGGCCGATCATCCGGTGATCGCCGAGGTACGGGGCCGGGGCGCGATGATGGCGATCGAGCTCACCGGACCGGACGGCCGCACCCCGGACCCGGCCCGTGCAGCCGCAGTCAACCAGGCCTGCCATTCGGCCGGAGTCGTGACCCTGACCTGTGGCACCTACGGCAACGTCTTCCGGTTCCTGCCACCACTCGTGATCGGTGACGACCTCCTCAACGAGGCCCTGGACGTCCTCACCGAGGCCTTCACCGCCACCGCCTGACCTCCCCGACCCGGCGCACATCTTCAGTTTTTCACGCTGACCCGGCTCTCACGTACGCGTTGCGGGCGCCGACCCGGCTCGCCTGAACGCGCTGCCCGTGAAACCGTCGGTGCGGTAGCGCCGGGTCAGTGCCCCAGATCCGCGCGAACGAGCCGGGTCAGCGTTGAAAACTGCACCGACGGGACGGGTCAGCGTTCAAAGGGTGAGTTCCTGGAGGCCCCAGGGTGAGCCGTAGGCGGTCAGCAGGTCGAGGAAGGGCTGGGCGTCGAAGGCTTCCGGGCCGAGCACGCCGCTGCCCTGCCAGATCCCGGTGGCGAGCAGCTCGAGGGCGACGACCGGGTTGATCGCGGTCTGCCACACCACGCACTGGTGGCCGTACTCCTTCATCGACCACTCGTTGTCGACCACGTGGTAGAGGTACGTCGAGCGCGGCTGACCGTCCTTCCCCTTCCCGGTGACCCACAGGCCCGCACAGGTCTTGCCCGACATCCGCGGACCGAGCGTCGCGGGATCGGGGAGCGCCGCTGCCACCACGTCGCGCGGCGACACCTGGACTCCCCCGACCGTCAGCTTCTCGGTGCTGTCCAGCCCGAGCTTGTGCAACGTCTTGAGTACGCCGATGAACTCATCACCCAACCCGTACTTGAACGTCGCCCGCCTGCAGTTGATCCAGCGAGGCATCAGCAGCACCTCTTCGTGCTCGACGTTGACGCACTCGACCGGTCCGATGCCCTCGGGGAAGTCGAAGACCTCCGGCTCACTGAACGGCGCAGTGGTGGTCCAGGCACCGTGCTCCCAGATCACCGGCGGGTTCAGGCACTCCTCGATCGTTGTCCAGATCGAGAACGACGGAGCGAAGTCGAAGCCCTCGACCACCAGGTTCGACCCGTCCCGCGTCCCCAGCTCGTCGATCTCGGTGAACAGGTGGTCCGCGGCGTACCGCGCGAAGATGTCGGACAGGCCCGGCTCGACACCGATGCCGCACAGCGCGAGCCGGCCGGCCGCCTCCCACTCCCCGGCCACTGCGAACTGCCCGTCGCCGAGCATGACGCCGGTCTG
>JAOPXK010000076.1 GCA_025965195.1 Marmoricola sp. | reverse complement strand
AGAGCCTCGCAGAACAAGAAGCCGCCCGCGTCGCCGCCGAACAAGAAGTGGCCCGCGTCGAAGCATAGCGCCTCGCCGCCGAACAAGAAGCAGCCCGCGTCGCTGCCGAAGAAGAAGCAGCCCGCGTCGAAACCGAACGCGTCGCCGCCGAAGAAGAAGCTTTCCGCCTGGTTGCCGAGCATCAAGCCTCCCGCATCGCTGCCCGAGAGGCAGCCGAGCGCGAGACGGCGCGTCTCGCTGCCCGAGAGGCAGCCGAGCGCGAAGCAGCGCGTCTCGCTGCCGAACAGGGCGCCGCCTGGACCGCTGCACAGGAGCAGGCCGAAGCCCCCGTGGCCGAGCGCGAGCCCGAGACCGAGGTCGCCGCATCAGTAGGCGCCCCCGACCCGGTGATGCAAGCAGAAGCCGACCGACAGGCCACGGCTCTAACGGAGGCCGCGAAGGCCAAGGGCATCGTCGCGCCAAGTACGACATCGCCGTTCGATCCCCTCAAGGCCGAGGCGGCCCGACAGGCCGCGGCAGCCCTGACCGATGCTGCGAAGGGCCTCGTCTCACCAACTACGACATCGCCGTTCGATCCCCTCAAGGCGGAGGCGGCCCGGCAGGCCGCGGAGTCGCCGGCAGAGATCCGACCGGCAGCCGCCGTCGAGCCAACCCGTGCTCCAGCCGCAATCCCGATCCCGGGAACGCCCGAGGGACGCCGTGCAGCAATCGCCGCGGCAGCAGCCGCAGCAGGTGTGACCGGAGTAAGCGAAGTTCTCGCTCGCGAGGAACAACTGGCAGCCGCGCCCGTGGCGCCGGTCGACCAATCCACCCCGGAACCCGAGCACACCCCGGAACCCATCCCGGAACCCGAGCCCACCCCGGAACCCGAGCCCACCCCGGAACCCGCACCCGCACCCGCACCGATCCAGGTCGCCGCCCCCCAGCCGATCAGGGAGCAGGTGGCTGCGCAGGCGACCACGGCGCGGCCGGACGTACCCACGGCTCGCCCGCCTGTTCCTCACGCTCCGCAGACAGACCGGATTCCGGGTTTCGTGGAGTACCGCCCGAGCGACTTCCGCCGCTACATCCTCGGCATCCTGTTCACACTGTCGTCTGTCGCAGCGGTGATGGCGATCTTCTACGCGGTCTCGCAGGGCACGCGTTCCGCTGCGATCGGCGCAGGCTCACTCACCGCGCTGGCGATGGCGTTCTGGTGGGGGCTGCTCAGCTGGACTCCGACGATCGTCTCGGTGAGCCAGGGCATGCTCGAAGTCGCGCAAGGCTCGAACGGCGAGCGCTGGGACCTGAAGAACCCGTCGACCGACATCAAGGTCGGCAGTGACCCGAGGTCGCGCAGCTGGAGGGCCGTGATCACCAGGCCCAACGGCCGGCAGCTCATCATCGGCCCGGCCCAGGTCAAACCCGAGGAGTTCACCAAGATCGTGGCCTATTACCGTCGCGTCGCCGACGGCGAACGGTCCAAGCGTGCAGGCCTCCGCGACCTCTGAGGTACGTCGGGCATACTTACCGCCGCGGACCCGGGCGGTCTGCGGGCCTCTAGCTCAATTGGCAGAGCAGCGGACTTTTAATCCGCGGGTTGTGGGTTCGAGTCCCACGGGGCCCACCGATGTGCTGTATTACTCCGCCTGATTGGTGACAGTCGGGCTTCGGTTGATGGGTGACTCACCTTCGGGTGATGGGTTACACCTACTTCGGTTGATTGGTAACACTCCCGGATATGCGGGAGATGAGTGTGGCTGAGCAGAGGTATCAGGCCGTGCTGGCTGTGATCAGCGACGGTGAGACGGTCACGGATGTGGCGGCCCGGTTCGGGGTTTCGCGCAAGACCGTGCATGGCTGGCTGGCCAAGTACGAGGCTGGCGGTCTGGAGAATCTGGGCGATCGTTCGCATCGACCGGCGTCGTGTCCGCATCAGATCAGTGCGGATATCGAGGTCGCGATCGCGCGGATGCGACATTCCCATCCGTCGTGGGGTCCACGCCGGATCGTCTATGAGTTGACCAAGGCCGGCGAGGAGCCGCTGCCGTCGGAGTCGGCGGTCTATCGAGCCCTGGGTCGGCTCAACTTGATTGATCCGTCTGGTCGACGGCGTCGGGACAAGAAGTGGAAGCGGTGGGAACGCGGTGCGCCGATGGAGCTGTGGCAGATGGACACCGTCGGCGGGTTCGTTCTCGCTGACGGGACCAAGGCCAAAGCCCTGTCCGGGGTCGATGATCACTCCAGGTTCTGCATCAGCGCCTATCTGATGGTTCGTGAGTCCTCCCAGCGGGTCTGTGACGGTTTGGCGCTGGCGATGCGGACCTGGGGTGTTCCCGGGCAGATCCTGACCGACAACGGGAAGGTCTTCACCGGCCGGTTCAACCGGCCACCGGTCGAAGTGCTCTTTGACCGGGTCTGCCGCGAGAACGGGGTCGAGCACTTGCTGACCCAGCCCAGGTCGCCGACCACGACGGGGAAGATCGAGCGGTTCCACCGGGCGTTGCGCACCGAGTTCCGCACCGACCGTGTCTTCAAGGACCTCCCAACAGCCCAGGGCGAGCTTGATGAGTGGGTCATCGACTACAACACCAACCGGCCCCACCAAGGGATCGAGATGTCGACCCCGGCTGCCCGGTTCCTACGCCCGGAGGACGCAGCGGTGATGACGATTCGTGCGCCTGCGGGAACTGGTCGGCCCTCGCAGACCAGGACCGATGGGACCTGGGTGACCAGGCGCGCGAGTGCGGTCGGGGTGGTCTGCGTGAACTGGCAGCAGGTCTGCCTCGGTGTCGCTGCCAGGGGCCGACCGGTCGATGTCTGGGTCACCGAAGAAGTGATGCAGTTCTACGACGGCGACCAGCTCTTACGGACAGAGAAACGAACCACCCCAGGAGAGGTCAGAGTGAAGAACGCCCCCGCGCCACAACGGCGCCTAAAGTGAAATCGAGTGTCACGGATCAACCGAAGTAGATCCGCCACCCATCAACCGAAGGTCTTCATCCCTACCAAGGCAGATGTTGCTGAGCCGGCTGCCTGGTCGGCGACACGACCTCAAGCACGCACGTGCGTCGTTGGTGTCGTCGTCCGTCGCGTAGCGCAGCACGAACCACGCACGTGCGAGGTTGGTGTCGTGACGGGTCCGCCAGGGAACGCTTCCGCAGCGTGTCGGTCGCCGCGGTCGGGGTACGGTCGAAAACGTGGCTGATCTCAATCGCAAGAAGGCCTACTTCTGGCTGATGGGCACATGCATCGCGCTGATCCTGCTGGCGTGGAACGTCGTCCGGCTCTGGTCGATCCCGGCAGCGGTGGCGATGAGCGTCGTGGCCGCGGTCATCCCGCCTGGGGCCGCGATCATGGGGAACTGGGGCGCCGAGCGCGATCTGGAACTACCGACGCGCGGCGACCTGGAGGACGACCAGCGGCAGGACTAGCTCAGCGGTGACGGAGGCACGATTCACCGGTGGCCAAGGCACCATTCAACGGTGACGGAGGCGCGATTCAACGGCCTTCGGCGTGGGCTGCGTCGCGGATCTCGCCGACCAGCTCCTCGATGACGTCCTCGAGGGTGGCGACGCCGGTGACGGTGCCGTCGGCGGCGACCACCCGGGCCATGTGGGAGCCCTTGGCCTGCAGGGTTTGCAGGGCGGTCGTGAGGGTGTCCTCGGGGCGGACGTTGGCGAACGGCCGGATCCACTTGTCGTCGACCACCCGGGCGCGGCCGTGCGGGTCGGACTGGAGCACGTCCTTGATGTGCAGGTAGCCGATCAGCTCGCCGTCATCGGCCGTGACCGGGAACCGCGAGTAGCCGGTGGACGCGCAGATCGCCTCGACCTCACTCGTCCGGGCGCCGCGCGGGACGGTCTCGATCTGGTCCCGGGGGAGGAGTACGTCGGCAACGGTGCGCGAGGTGAACCCGATGGCGCCGGAGAGACGTTCGTACTCGCCCTGATCCAGCAGTCCTTCCTCACGTGACTCATCGACCATCGCCTCGACCTCCTCGAGCGTGAAGGTCGACGAGACGTTGCTGCGTGGCTCGATCCTGAGCAGCCGGACGAAGCCGTTGGCGGCCGCATCGAGGCCCAGCACGATCGGCTTGGCGAGCGTGATCAGCGCCATCATCGGCGGGCCGAGCAGGATGGCCGCCCGCTCGGGACCGGCCAGGGCAAGGTTCTTCGGCACCATCTCACCAAGGACGACGTGCAGGTAGACCACACCCGCCATCGCGATGATGAACGCGATCGGATGGATCCAGCCGTGCGGGAGTCCGACATCGGCGCCGAGGGGCCGCAGCAGGTGAGACACGGCCGGCTCGGCAACGGCGCCCAGGCCCAGCGAGCAGACCGTGATGCCCAGCTGCGCAGCGGCGATGACCTGGGACAGGTCCTCCATCGCGCGCAGCGTCGTACGCGCCATCCGGGAGCCTTCGGCCGCGCGCGGTTCCACCTTCGTACGCCGGGCCGCCATCAGCGCGAACTCCGAGGTGACGAAGTAGGCGTTGCCGATCAGCAGGACGGCGGCGAGTGCGAGAGCGGGGCCGGTGTTCACAGCGGACCACCAGCCTGCGCCTCGGCCTCGCTGAGCTTGCGGATCGAGATCCGGTCGACACGCAGGCCGTCCATCCGTTCGACCCGCAGCTGGGCGTACTCCTTGATGGGCTCCTCGTCGTCGTCATCGGGGATCACCACGGGCAGCGGCACCAGGGCGACGTCGCCGCGGGTCGGGATCCGGCCGAGCGTCTTGACGAGCAGGCCGCCGATCGTGTCGTAGTCCTCGTCCTCGGGCAGCGACAGGCCGGTCGCGTCGAGCACCTCGTCGGGCCGGAGCAGCCCACTGACCAGCCAGGAGCCGTCGAACCGGTGGCGCAGCCGAGTCCCGTAGCGGTCGTGCTCGTCGGCGATGTCTCCAACGATCTCCTCCACGACATCCTCCAGCGTGACGACGCCGGCCGTGCCGCCGTACTCGTCGGAGACGATCGCCATCTGGAAACCCTCACCGCGGAGCAGCTGCATCAGTGGGTCCAGACGCAGGGATTCGGGTACGACGGTCGCGTCGACCATCACCTCACGGACCAGGGTCGATGCCCGCTCGGCGCGAGGGACCGCGACGGCCTGCTTGACGTGGATCGATCCGACGACCGTGTCGGGGCTGCCCTTGACCACAGGGAACTTGGAGAAGCCGGTCGCTCCGGACAGCGCGATCACCTCGCTGACCGGGTCGTTCTGGTCGACGGTGGCCATCTGCATTCGCGGGGTCATGATCTCCCCGGCTGTCCGGGGACCGAACGCAATGGACTTCTGCACCAGTGTCGCGGTGTCGGTGTCGAGCTTGCCCTCGGACGCCGACCGGCGGGTCAGCGACGCGAGCTCGTCGGAGGTGCGCGCCGATCGCAGCTCTTCCTGCGGCTCGACGCCGAGCATCCGGACGATCGCGTTCGCGGAGCCGTTCAGGACCTTGATCGGGAACACGTTGGCGGAAGTGAACGCCCGCATGAACGCCTGCGTCGTACGGGCCGTCCCGAACGGCAGGGCCAGCGCGATCTTCTTCGGCACCAGCTCGCCGAACAGCATCGTGGCGATCGTGGCGAGCACGAGGCCGAGGGTCACGGCAATGCCGTCGACGGCGCGGTCAGGTACGCCGGCGGTCTGCAGCGGGCTCTCGAGGAGCTTGGCGATGGCGGGCTCGGCCAGCAGGCCGATCGCCAGGTTGGTCAGGGTGATCCCGACCTGTGCGCCGGAGAGCTGGGTGGACAGGGAGCGGAGCGCGATCCGGACGCCCTGGGCGCCACGGTCACCGTCATTCGCGGCCTTCTCGACGCTGGCCCGGTCGATCGCGACGAAGGAGTATTCGGCCGCTCCGAAGACCCCACACGCCAGCACCAGGCCGACCGAGATCCCGAGCAGCACCCACTCCATGGGCCCCATTGTTGCGGTTCGGGCCGGATCACCCGAATCGGGAACACCGATAGCCTCGAGGAGCGTTGAAGCATTAGGAGGTCACTCGTGTTGAGAATCTCAGGGACTGGGGCGACCCACGTGGGCCTCGTGCGTGAGAACAACGAGGACGCCGGGTTCATCGGACCGTTCTGCATGCTCATTGCCGACGGCGTGGGTGGGGGAGCGGCTGGTGAGGTTGCCTCCGCGACCACGGCGTACGTCGTCTCCGCGAGTGCCATGACTCACCAGGGCGAGCCGCCCGCCGGCGTACTGACCGATGCCGTGCGACAGGCCCAGGGCCAGCTCGCGCTCGGCGTCGAGCAGGACCCTGACCGGGGCGGGATGGCCACCACCCTGACCGCGCTGCTCACCGACGGCAAGACCTTTGCGCTGGCTCACATCGGTGACTCCCGGGGCTACGTCTTCCGCGACGACCAGCTGACCCGGATCACCACCGACCACACCTACGTCCAGGGTCTGGTCGACGAAGGTCGGCTCGAAGAGAACGCGATGGCCACGCACCCGTGGCGGAACATGGTGATGCGCTCGGTCAACGGTCGCCCCGACGAGAAGGCCGACGTGACCCCGCTGTCCCTCGCCGTCGGCGACCGGGTGCTTCTCGCGACCGACGGGCTGACCGACATGATCAGCGAGGAGTGGATCACCGAGATCCTGCGAAGGCACGACGACGACGCTGCGATCGAGGCCCTGATCGCTGCGGCCCTCGGTTGCGGTGGCCGCGACAACGTCACCTGCGTCCTGGCGACCATCATCGACGGCCCACGCGTCAGCGCTGACGGGATCCTGATCGGCTCCGTGCGCGACGTGCACAACATCGTCGACGCTGCCGCCGTACACCGGGCAAAGTCCGCCTGACCCGTTCCTGCCTGTCAGACTCAGGCGCATGTCTGAGGTAGCCGCACCCCGTCTCGAAGGAACTGCTGCGGTCCGCAACGGCCGGGTGCTCTCGTTCGCCGAGTTCGGCGCTCCGGGTGGCGCCCCGATCATCTGGATGCACGGCACACCGGGCGCGCGGCGGCAGATTCCGGTCGAGGCCAGGTTGTACGCCGAGCAGCACGACATCCGGCTGATCGGCATCGACCGCCCCGGCATCGGCACCTCGACCCAGCACCTCTACCGCAACGTGTTCGACTGGGTCGGCGACCTGGCGCTGTTCGCCGACGTGCTCGAGGCCGAAACGTTCAGGATCATCGGCCTCTCGGGCGGCGGACCGTACGCCCTCGCTGCGGGTGCGGGTCTGCCCGGGCGGGTGAAGGGCGTCGGCGTGCTCGGTGGCGTGGCTCCCCGCAAGGGTCCCGATGCGATCGGGGGAGGCGCGACCGCACTGACGCCGTACCTCGCACCGATCCTGTCGTGCACGCGGGTCCCGCTCGGGTTCGCGCTCGCCCAGGGAATCCGGATCATCCGGCCGCTCGCCGGCCCGGCGTTGGACGCGTACGCCGCCGTACAGCCCAAGGGGGACAAGGAGATCCTGGCGCGTCCGGAGTTCCGGGCGATGTTCCTCGACGACCTGCTGAACGGCGCCAGGTTCCAGGTCAGCGCGCCGCTGGCCGACGTCGTCCTGTTCACCCGCCCGTGGGGCTTCGAAGCCAGCGAGGTCACCGTTCCGGTGGTCTGGTGGCACGGTGACAAGGACCACATCATCCCGCACCGCCACGGCGAGCACATGGTCGAGCGGCTGCCCGAGGCCGAGCTCCGGACCGTCCCGGGGGAGAGCCACCTGGGCACGATGGGCTTCGCCGAGGAGATCCTCGAGACGCTGATGTCGCTCGGCGGCTGAGTAGACATCTGGCCCCGGCAGCGGCAAAAGGTGGCGAAATCTTGCATTTGTGGGCCACAATAGGAACACAAGTTCACAACTGTCACAAAAACCTCTGACTCTGAACCGAGACCGCCGGGGAAGGCGTAGCTCGACGCCGGAGTTGAAGGAGGTTCATCGTGACCAGATCAGCGACCCAGTTGACTAGAGGAGTGCTCTACGTCCACTCGGCGCCCTCTGCGCTGTCCCCCCATGTTGAGTGGGCCGTGGGCGGCGTACTCGGCAATCCCGTCAACTTCGAGTGGACCGCCCAGCACGCCCAGGCCGGCACCTACCGTGCCGAGTACTCCTGGGCCGGCGACAGCGGTACGGCGGCGGCCATCGCCTCCGCCCTTCGCGGTTGGAACCACCTCCGCTTCGAGATCACCGAAGAGGCGACCAGCGGCACCGAAGGTGCGCGCTACTCCTACACGCCCGACCTCGGCGTCTTCCATGCCGTCACCGGGCTGCACGGCGACATCATGATCCCCGAGGACCGGCTCAAGGCCGCGGTCGTGAAGACCGCCCTCGGAGACACCACGCTGCTGCTCGAGATCGACAAGCTGCTCGGTAAGCCGTGGGACGACGAGCTGGAGACCTTCCGGCACGCGGGCGACGGCGCTCCGGTCCGCTGGCTGCACCAGGTCGTCGGTTAGGTCCGCCGACCCGGCAGAACTTCACGTACAACCATCGCCGACCCGGCAGAACTTCACGACAGCACCGTGAACTTCTGCCGGGTCGACGCGCTTCTGACGTGAAGATGCGCCGGGTCGGCGGTCAGAGCAGGAACTTGAAGACCGGGGAGCCGGGGGGCACCAGCTCGATCGTGAGCGGGCTGCGCTCCATCCGCTCGAGCAGCGGCTTCAGGTCGGTGGCCTGTTCGAGCTCGATGCCGACCAGCGCGGGACCGGTCTCGCGGTTGTTCTTCTTGACGTACTCGAAGACCACGATGTCGTCGTCCTCGGAGAGCACCTCATCGAGGAAGTGCCGAAGCGCTCCCGGCTCCTGGGGGAACGTCACCAGGAAGTAGTGCCGCAGGCCTTCGTGCAGCAATGACCGCTCGACGATCTCGGCGTACCTGCTGACGTCGTTGTTGCCGCCGGAGACGATCGCGACGACGGCCTTCCCAGTAGCCGGCGAGAGCGTCCGTAGGGCGGCACTGGCGAGCGCACCAGCCGGCTCCGCGATCACCCCTTCAACCTGGTAGAGGCTGAGCATCTCGGTGCAGAGCGCGCCGGCCTCGACTGTGACGATCTCGTCCACCAGATCGCGTACGACGGGAAAGGTCAGGTCGCCCACCCGGCCCACCGCGGCGCCGTCGACGAACGTGTCGATGCTCTCGAGTGTCGTCGGATGGCCGGCCTTGAGCGCGGCAGCCATGCTCGCTGCGCCCGCAGGCTCGACACCGATGATGTGGATGTCGGGCTGGTTCTCCCTCAGCCACAAGGCGATTCCCGAGATCAGCCCGCCACCGCCGACCGGCACGACCACTGTCCCGATCGGCTGGTCGGACTGCTCGATCAGCTCAGGCGCGATGGTGCCCTGGCCGAGGATCGTGCGCGGATCGTCGAACGGGTGCACGTAGATCGCGCCGGTGTCGTGCGAATCCTGGTGCGCGGCGGCGCTGGCTTCGTCGTACGAGCTGCCGATGGTGACCAGCTCGACGAGGCCCTTGCCGAGCGACTGGATCCGCTGCCGCTTCTGGCGCGGGGTGTTCTGCGGGACGAACACGCGCCCGCGGATGCCGAGCAGAGCACAGCTGTGGGCCAGTCCCTGGCCGTGGTTGCCGGCACTCGCACAGACGACGCCGCGTTCGCGTTCGGCGGCGCTCAGGCCGGAGATCAGGTGATAGGCGCCGCGGAACTTGTAGGACCGCGAGATCTGCTGGTCCTCGCGCTTGAGCAGGACCGGGATGCCCACCTCATTGCTGAGACGGGCGCTGTGCCGCAACGGCGTACGCCGGACCACGGGGGCGAGTACGGCAGCGGCGAGATCGACGGAATGGGCGTTCAGGTCGGGCAAGATCACGATTGCGATGCTAGTGGTCGCCAACTTCGCGGATTTGGCGGTGTCGGAGTCCGCGATGACGCAGCATCAGTAACTGTGAAGTCTCGGATCGCCGTTCTGGCCGGCGGTTTCCTTGTCGTACTCGGGGTGTTCGGCTGCCTCGTGCTGATGCCTGCCGTCTCGGCGTCCGATCCGGACACCGGACCGACGTCCGTGCTCCTCGGGGCGAGCAACGACACGAGCACCCCCTTCAACCTGGTGGACCTCCCAGCCCTCGCCCGGCACGACGCCGACGGCCATGACCTGGAGCTCGGCATGGTCCTCGAACGTGGCCACGACTGGACGAAACGGGCGATCAGCTATCGCGGGGACGGGCTCCGGATCACGGGCACGCTGACCCTCCAGCAGGCCCCGAAGCCGGCGCCGGTGATCGTCACGATGCACGGCTATCTCGGCCCGGCGACCTACACCCGGGGCGCAGGTCTCCTTCGTGAGGAACGCCGGCTGGCCGATGCCGGGTTCGTCGTCCTCCATCCGGACTACCGGAACTTCGCCGGTTCGAGCCGGGAGAGCGGAACTCCGGTCGCGCAGCCACTCGGCTACCCCGATGACGTGATCAACGCGATCCTCGCCCTCCGGGCCGCACACCTTGCCGGCGTCGACGGCTCGCGGGTCGGGCTCTTCGGCCGCTCGATGGGTGGCGGCGTCGCCCTCGACGTGGCGGTTGCGCGCCCTGATCTCGTCGCTGCGCTGCTGCTCTACTCGCCGGTCAGCTCGTCGGCGTCGAACAACTACGACCGCTGGGTCAGCGGGCCTCTGCGGACGCGCGTCGACGACGCGTTCAGTACGCCGGCCCGGAACCCGGAGTTCTGGGCCGACGCCAGCGCAGTGAACTACCTGTCGCGGATCGACGTACCCGTCGAGATCCACCACGGCCTCGCCGACCAGGTCTGCCCGGAGGTGTGGTCCGAAGAGACGGCGGCCGCCTTGCGTGCTGCGGGCAAGCAGGTGCAGCTGTTCACGTACGCCGGTGAGGAACACCGCTTCGACAGGCAGTGGCCGCTCTTCATGGAGCGCGCATTGGCCTACTTCAAGGCACAGCTCGACTCGACCCAGGGGCCCTAGAAGCTGCCGAAGGCGACCGCGACGTTCGCCCCACCGAAGCCGAAGGAGTTGTTCAGCGCCGCGATGTCGCCCAAGGGCAGGTCACGCGGCTTGGTCGCGATGTCGAGCTCGACCAGTGGGTCGAGGTTGTCCAGGTTGATCGTCGGCGGGGAGACCCGGTTGTGCAGGGCCAGCACGGTGGCGATCGACTCGAGGGCTCCGGCGCCGCCGAGCAGGTGACCGGTCATGGACTTCGTGCTCGTCACGACCACGTTGTCGGCCTGCGCGCCCAGAGTCGCGTGGATCATCAGGCCTTCGGCGATGTCACCCTGCGGGGTCGAGGTCGCGTGGGCGTTGATGTGGACGACGTCGGAGGCACTGATCTCGGACTCGGCCAGGGCCCGGACGATCGCGCGGGCGCCGCCTCGCCCTGCCGGGTCGGGCTGGGCGATGTCATGGGCGTCGGCCGTGATGCCGGCGCCGAGCAGCTCGGCATAGATCCGGGCGCCACGGGCCTGAGCGTGCTCCAGCAGCTCCAGGACGAGTACGCCGGCACCTTCACCCAGCACGAAGCCGTCCCGACCGGTGTCCCAGGGGCGCGACACCGTGGTCGGGTCGCCCTCGTTCTTCGACAGCGCCATCATGTTGGCGAAGGCAGCCATCGGCAGCGGGTGGATCGCAGCCTCGGTCCCGCCGGCGAGGACGATGTCCGCGCGGTTGAGCCGGATCTGGTCAAGGGCGAGCGCGATGCCCTCGTTGCCGGAGGCGCAGGCGGACACGGGAGTGTTGACCGCGGCCCGTGCGCCGACGTACAGGCTGATGTTCGCCGCAGGGGCGTTCGGCATCAGCATCGGCACTGCGAGCGGAGAGACCCGACGCGGGCCCTTCTCCTTGAGCGCGTCGTAGTTGGCGAGCAGCGTGGTGACGCCGCCGATGCCGGAGGCCATGGCCACGCCGAGACGGTCGTGATCCAGTTCGACGTCGGCGAGGCCGGAGTCGGCCCAGGCCTCCATCGCGGCAACCATGGCGAACTGTGCAGAGCGGTCGAGTCGCCGGGCCTTGACCCGCTCGAGCACCTCGGTGGGCTCGACCGCGACGCGGCCGGCGATCTTCACCGGCAGCTCCTCGGCCCAGTCCTCGGTGAGGTGGCGGATGCCGGACCTGCCGGCAAGCAATGCCTCCCAGGTGCTGGCGACGTCACCACCGACAGGGTTGGTGGTGCCGAGTCCGGTCACCACGACTCTTCTGCGACTCATCTTCGATCCTCACTTCGTGGTTGCCGGCGACGCGAGGCCGCCGGCAACCCGGAACGCTGACTGCGATTGCTGCTGGTGCAGCAAGCGAGTGGTTCAGACGGCGGCCTGGGCCTTCTCGATGTAGGAGACGGCGTCGCCGACGGTCTTGAGGCCCTTGACGGCATCGTCAGGGATCCGTACGTCGAACTTCTCCTCGGCTGCGACAACGACCTCCACCATCGACAGCGAGTCCACGTCGAGGTCGTCGGTGAACGACTTGTCGAGCTGGACGTCGTCAGCGTCGATGCCGGTGACCTCGTTGACGATCTCGGCGAGGTCGGCGCGAATCTCTTCGGTGCTGGCCATGGTGGTTCCTTTCATTGGGTACTGCTTGGGGACTGGTGGATGTTCAGGGAACGCGGATGACCTGTGCGGCGTACGTCAGTCCGGCGCCGAACGCGATCAGAAGTGCGATGTCGCCGCTCTTAGCCTCGCCGTCCAGCACCAGCTGGCGCAATGCCAGCGGGACAGAGGCTGCCGAGGAGTTGCCCTGATGGGCGATGTCGCGGGCGATCGTGACGTGCTCGGGAAGCTTCATCGACCGCGCCATCGCGTCGGTGATGCGCATGTTGGCCTGGTGGGGGACGAAGACGTCGAGGTCGTCGACCGTGATTCCGCTGCGGTCGAGGGTCTCCATCGCGACCTTGGCCATCGCGAAGGCGGCCCAGCGGAACACCTCGGCACCCTTCATCACCAGGTGCGGCATCTCGGTGGAGCCGGCGGCAACGACGTCGCGCCAGTCCTCGGTCTGCCGGATCGCGTCGTACTGCTCTCCGTCGCTGCCCCAGACGACCGGGCCGATGCCCTGCTCGTCGGATTCACCGACGATCGCCGCGCCGGCGCCGTCGCTGAAGATGAAGGCGGTGCCGCGGTCGCTGGCGCTGGTGATGTCGGAGAGTCGCTCGACGCCGATGACCAGGACGTACTTCGCCGTACCGGCGCGAACCATGTCGGAGGCAAGAGCCATCCCGTGGCAGAAACCGGCGCACGCCGCCGAGATGTCGAAGGCAGCGGCAGTGCTGCCGAGCTCATGGGCTATCGCAGTCGCGGCGGACGGCGTCTGGAGCATGTGGGAGACCGTCGCCACGATCACGCAGTCGACCTGGCCGGCCTCGATGCCGGCGTCAGCAAGCGCCTCGCGTGCGGCGCCGACCGACATCACCACCACGGTCTCCTCGGGCAGCGCGAACCGGCGCTCGATGATCCCGGAGCGCTGCTGGATCCACTCGTCGCTGGAGTCGATGCCCTCGATGACCTCGGAGTTGGGCACGACGCGGCTGGCGCGGTAGAGACCGAGGCCGAGGACGGCGCTGTGGCGGGTGGTCGTGTCTACGGAGATGGTCATGCGGACACCGGAGCCTGTGCGTCGTCGAGACGCGAAGTGGAGCCGTGTCTCTCGGTGAACTCGCGCGCCGCGTCGAGCTGGTCGGGAGCCTTCAGCGCGAAGGTCTCCACGCCCGGGAGTGCGCGCTTGGCGATCGCAGTCAGGGTGCCTGCTGGCGGCATCTCGAGGATGCCGGTGACGCCGAGCTCACGCATCGTCTCCAGGCACAGGTCCCAGCGGACCGGGTTGGCCACCTGGCTCACGATCCGGCGGACGACCTCGGGGCCGCCGTTCACGACCTTGCCGTCGCGGTTCGAGATCACCGGCGTTCGTGGGTCGTGCGTCGAGACGGCGCGAGCCAGCTGCTGGAGTACGTCGACCGCGGGAGCCATGTGCTCGGTGTGGAATGCGCCGGCGACGGACAGCGGCATCAACCGCGCCTTGGCCGGGGGATCGGCAGCAAGGGCAGCGAGCTGCTCCATGGTGCCTGCAGCGACGACCTGGCCGGGAGCGTTGATGTTCGCCGGGGTGAGGCCGTGCTGCGCGAGCGCGGTCAACACCTCGTCGGGGTCGCCGCCCAGGACTGCGGTCATGCCGGTCGGGGTCGCGGCGGCTGCCTGGGCCATCGCGTTTCCACGTTCGCGGACCAGCACCATGGCCTGCTCGGCCGTGATGGCGCCGGCGCCGGCCGCAGCCGTGATCTCACCGACACTGTGCCCGGCAACTGCACCGATGCGCTCGAACGCCTCCGCCGGGTGAGGGAAGAGCGCCAGGGCCGAGACCAGTCCGGCGGCGACCAGCAGCGGCTGCGCGATCGCAGTGTCGCGGATCGCGTCGGCGTCGGCGTCGGTGCCGTAGTGGGCGAGATCGATCCCGGCAACCGCGGAGAGCCAGTCGAGACGCGCGGCGAAGGAAGGATCCTCCAGCCAGGGGGTCAGGAATCCGGGGGTCTGCGCACCCTGTCCGGGAGCAACGATGATCAGCACACCTCAAGGGTGCCCTCCGGGGTCAGGTCCATGCGCATCGGGCACCCACGAAATCTGTTGACGAATCTTTGTAGGGTTCCTACAAAGCCGTGTCGGGGGTGTCGGTCGCGAGGTCGTTGAGGCGGCCAACGGTCAGCCCGACCCGGAGGATCCAGGCGTCCCGGGAGTCGGTCGGGCTCAGTCCGGTGATGTCGTGCGCGCGTTTCAGGCGATAGCGGACGGTGTTGGGATGCACGTACAGCGCCCGGCCGGTTGCCTCGATCGATGAACCATTGGTCAGGAACGACTCGAGGGTCTCGAGCACGACGGACCCGGCGCCCTTGAGCGGCAGGTGGATCTCGGCGATGAGCAGGTCCCGTGCCTGTTGCTCCCCGCCGAGTGCACGCTCGGGGAGCAGATCGTCGGCTGCAACCGGCCGAGGGGCGTCCGGCCAGCCGCGCACTGCGCGGAGCCCCGCCTCGGCCGCTACCGCGGAACGGCCCGCGTCCATCAGGCTGGGCACGACCGGGCCGATCACGACCGGGCCCGGAGCGAAGTAGTCGACGAACTTCCCGGACGGCGAGCCGTTGACCTCGACCCCGCCGAGTACGACGACCAGTCGCTCACCCTGGACGGCACAGAGGCAGTCGAGTCGATGCTCGTGGGCCTTGCGGCGTACCTCCTCGATGGCGGAGCCCTCGGCGAGCCCGCCTACGAGCACGACGACGTTGCCGGTGCCGCCCCAACCCAGCGCACTCGCGCGCGACCCGATGCCGTCGTCGGCCTCGCCACGCAGCACCGAGTCGACGACCAGGGCTTCGAGGCGCGCGTCCCACGCGCCACGTTGCTCCGCGGCCCGGGCGTAGACCTCGGCCGTCGCGAACGCCACCTCGCGGGCGTAGGAGTCGATGGCCCGGCGTACCTCGACGGCGTCGTCCGGTCCGATCGCATCGACGATGTTCTCCTCGACCACCTCGAAGCTGAGCCGGATCAGGTCCACGGTCTGCTTCAGGGTGATCACCCCGGCCATCGCCTGCGGCGCGGCTCCGAAGACCTCGGCCTGGATGGGGGAGATGGACTCGGGATCGCGGTACCAGTCGACGAAGGACTTGATGCCGGCCTGGACGATCAGCCCGACCCAGGAGCGGTCCTCCGCCGGCAGCTCGGCGAACCAGGGAAGGTCGCGCTCCATCGCAGTGATCGCGGCGGTGCTCAGCTTGCCGAGTGAGCGCTGAACCCGTTGCGCGATCTGGGCCCGGGTACGCGGGCGCTGGGTTCCGGGCACATGCTGACTCTAGTAGTCCGGCGTCGTGCCTCATTCGGTGATTTCGTGGCGAGCGTCACATCGGTGGATCCCACCGGTAACACCCGCAACACGGGGCGGACCACAGATCGAGAATCCCCAGCAAAACAAGGGGATGGCGGAAAAGTCGCAACATGACCTGATCTACTGTTGCACCTTGCCCACCGAACAATGGAGATCGCGGCATGGTCGAGCCCGTCGAGGTGCAGCGGATCGTGGTCCACGGTCACGAGCGCGCGTTCGTGAAGATGGGCAAGGGTCCTGCGCTGCTGCTGCTCCACGGTCTCGCCTGCGACCACACCACCTGGACCCCGCTCATTCGCGAGCTCGCCAAGAACTACACGGTGATCGCTCCCGACCTGCTCGGCCACGGCCAGAGCGACAAGCCTCGCGCTGACTACTCGATCGGCGGCTACGCCAACGGGATGCGTGACCTGCTGACCGTCCTCAACATCGACAAGGTCACCGTTGTCGGGCACAGCCTCGGCGGTGGAGTGGCGATGCAGTTCGGCTACCAGTTCCCCGAGCGCACCGAGCGGATGATCGTGATCGCGCCCGGCGGTTTCGGTCTCGAGGTGACGCCGGCCATCCGGATGGTGACGGTGCCGGGGTTCGTCCAGGCAATGGGCGTGCTGACGCTGCCGGGGGTCCGACACCTCGGCAAGGCCGGCCTTCGGGCGCTGGCCGGCTCAGGCCTCGCGAACAGCTATGACCTCAACGAGGTCGCCGACATCTACGAAGAGATGCGGGACGCGCGCTTTCGCCGGGCGATCCATCACGTCGTACGGCAGTGCATCGACTTCAAGGGCCAGATCATCACGATGAGCGATCGCGCCTACCTCACCAAGGAGATGCCGACCCTGGTCATCTGGGGCACCGACGACAAGGTCATCCCGGCGTCACACGCCGCGGCGGCCGCCAGGCTGGCGCCGGGCGCAGTTGTCGAGATCCTGCCGAACTCCGGCCACTTCCCGCACAAGGACCACCCCGAACGGGTTGCCGAACTGATGCACGAGTTCGTGAGCAGCACCCGGCCGGCGACCTACAACCGGCGCCGGATGCGCCAGATGCTGCTCACCGGAAACACCGCGCCGGTCAGCCCCGACGAGGGTGTGAACCGGACGCTCTCGTCGGTCCAGCTCGTCAACGAGCGCTGAGGTTCACTGCCCGGGCCGGGCGTGCTCCTGGTCGGAGTCCGCAGGCTTCCGCAGCAAGGTCGCGAGCACGACGAGCGCGCCCAGCACCAGAGCCAGGTAGCCGACACCCCTGAGGAACCCGTCGAGGTCCTCGACAGCGGGGATGGCGACCAGCAATGCGATCACGCCGAGGCCGAGGAGCGGCGCTGCCCGGCGCAGCGCCGTTCCGAGGCCATTGCTCATGCGTCGCCGCCCTCTTGCTTCCGGTCGGAGACGGCGGTCGGGTCGTCGATCCGGTACTTCTTGAACGCCTCGACCACGACCTCTGGCTTGACGTCTCCCCGGTTGGCCAGCGCTTGCAGGGTCTGGACGACCACCGACTCGGCGTCGACGTGGAAGAAGCGACGGGCGGCGGCTCGGGTGTCGGCGAAGCCGAAGCCGTCGGTGCCGAGGACGTGGTAGTCCGCCGGGACCCACTGGGCGATCTGCAGCGGCACGGCACGCATGAAGTCACTGACCGCGATCACCGGGCCGGCGACGCCGTTGAGCTTGCGCGTCACGAAGGGGACCCGTGGGTCCTGGTCCGGATGCAGCAGCGCCGACTCCTGGGATTCGATCGCGTCGCGGGCCAGCTCGTTCCACGACGTGACGGACCACAGATCCGCGGCCACGCCCCACTCTTCGGCGAGCAGCCGCTGGGCGTCCTTGATCCATGGGAAGCCGACCCCGGATGCGAGCAGCTGGGCCCGGGGAGCGTCGGCGGGAAGCTCGGGAGCGTCGGTGAGGTGGTAGATGCCCTTGAGGATTCCCTCGACGTCCACGTCCTTCGGCTCGGCCGGCTGGCTGACCGGCTCGTTGTAGACGGTGAGGTAGTAGATGACGTCCTCGCCGTTGGGATGCTCGTCACTTGCGGCGTACATCCGGCGCAGCCCGTCCTGCATGATGTGCGCGATCTCATGGGCGTGCGCTGGGTCGTAGTGCACGACCGCGGGGTTCGTCGCCGCCAACAACGGGGAGTGGCCGTCGGCGTGCTGGAGACCCTCACCGGTGAGCGTCGTCCGGCCGGCCGTCGCGCCGATCAGGAAGCCGCGCGCAAGCTGGTCCGCCATCGCCCAGATCGAGTCGCCGGTGCGCTGGAAACCGAACATCGAGTAGAAGATGTAGAACGGGATCATCGACACGCCGTGAGTGGCGTACGCCGACCCGGCCGCTGTCGCCGAGGCCACGGCACCGGCCTCGGAGATGCCCTCATGGAGCATCTGTCCCTGCGCCGATTCGACCCACTTCATCAACATCTTGCGGTCGACGGACTCGTAGAGCTGGCCGCCGGGGTTGTAGATCTTCGCGCTCGGGAACATCGCGTCCATGCCGAAGGTCCGGAACTCGTCGGGCGCGATCGGCACGATGCGGGGGCCGATCTCCTTGTCCTTCATCCAGTCCTTGAGCAACCGGACCAGGGCTTGCGTGGTGGCGACCTTGCCGTCGCCCGAGCCCAGCTTCAGCTCGGCGTACATCTTCTCACCGGGGACGGTCAGCGGCTTGGCGCGGACCACCCGGTTCGGCAGTGAGCCACCGAGCTGACGCCGGCGCTCCATCATGTATTCGATCTCGGGGCTGTCGATGCCGGGGTGGAAGAACGGCGCAGTGCCCGAGGCGTCGTACGCCTCATCGATGTCGCGGTCGCTCATCGGGAGGTACAGCCGGTCGCGGAACTTCTTCAGGTCGACCTTGTTGAGCTTCTTCATCTGGTGGGCGGCGTTCTTGCCCTCCAGTCCCTCGATCGTCCAGCCCTTGATGGTGTGGGCCAGGATCACCGTCGGCTGCCCGACATGCTTGGTCGCGGCGTCGAACGCGGCGTAGACCTTGCGGTAGTCGTGCCCACCGCGGGGGAGCTTCTCGATCTGCTTGTCGGTCATGTGCTCGACCATCTTGCGCAGTCGCGGGTCAGGGCCGAAGAAGTGCTCGCGGTTGAAGGCGCCGTCCTCGACCGAGTAGGTCTGGAACTGGCCGTCGGGCGTGGTGTTCATCTGGTTGACCAGGACGCCGTCGACATCGGCGGCCAGGAGGGCATCCCACTCGCGGCCCCAGACCACCTTGATGACGTTCCAGCCGGCGCCGCGGAAGGTCGACTCCAGCTCCTGGATGATCTTCCCGTTGCCACGCACGGGTCCGTCGAGCTGCTGCAGGTTGCAGTTGATCACGAAGGTGAGGTTGTCGAGCTCCTCGCGGGCGGCGACACCGATCGCGCCGAGCGACTCCGGCTCGCCCATCTCGCCGTCACCGAGGAACGCCCACACGTGCTGGTCGCTGGTGTCCTTGAGATTGCGGTTCGCGAGGTAGCGGTTGAAGCGCGCCTGGTAGATCGAGTTGAGCGAGGTCAGTCCCATCGAGACGGTCGGGAACTCCCAGAACTCCGGCATCAGCCGCGGGTGCGGGTAGGACGACAGGCCCTTGCCCACGCCGTGCTGGACCTCCTGGCGGAAGTGCAGCAGCTGCTGCTCGGTCAGCCGGCCCTCGAGGAACGCGCGCGCGTAGATCCCGGGCGAGGAGTGGCCCTGGATGTAGATCTGGTCGCCGCCGCCCTCGGCGTCCTTGCCCTTGAAGAAGTGGTTGAAGCCGACCTCGTAAAGCGTGGCCGACGACGCGTAGGACGAGATGTGGCCGCCGACGCCGATGCCCGGGCGCTGGGCCCTCGACACCATCACGGCCGCGTTCCAGCGGGTCGCGTTCAGGATCTTGCGCTCGATCTCCTCGTTGCCGGGGAAGAACGGCTCGTCCTTGGTGGCGATCGTGTTGACGTAGTCCGTGCTGCGCATCTCGGGCACGGCCACGCGCTTCTCGCGGGCCCGCTCGATCAGCCGGAGCATCAGGTAGCGGGCCCGCTCGCGGCCACGCTGGTCCACGGCGGCGTCGAGCGAGTCGAGCCACTCCTGGGTCTCTTCGGGATCGAAGTCAGGAACCTGACTCGGAAGGCCGCCAATGATGATCGGATTGCGATCGGATCCGGAAGCCACGCTGTTCCTTACCTGTCAGAGGGGGCTGTCTGAGGCTGATAGGGGCTTGATGAGGGATTATCTGCGCTGGATTTCCATGGGTCTGCA
>JAOPXK010000168.1 GCA_025965195.1 Marmoricola sp. | reverse complement strand
TGTATTCGTATAACAAATTCATGCTTATCACGAGTATGCTTATAACGGGAGTAATCTGTACTTATTGAGTTTGGCACAACCTTTCTTGTGCATATAAGAAAACCTGTTCATTTCTACATACAGGTGCCTGTCCAGCCAGCAGGCGGTTCCATATGTGGCCCATAAGGCCGAGAAACCCACAGAGCCGAAATACCCATAAGGAGCCGAAAGAGCTACAAAACCGGAAAATAACGGAAAGAAAGAGATGAAATACTACACTGACCTAAGTAACGTACATGCTGGGGTTACCGGTATTGGACGGCGTGTTGGAGGGCGTGGCGGAGGTGGTGGGGCCCACCAGGTTTGCAATGTCCATAGGCATCCAATGGAGATTACATACTTTGACAGACGGGGTGTCAAAGTTGTTATGACTGCATCGAAGCAGGGCTTGTTGTTGCCAAAGTTGCGCCGTAGTTCAAATTGTAGCCATCATCTGCATTTTCAACAATTGTATAAGTCGCCGCTGTCGCCTGAGCTGTTGCAGTCCTTTTTAGTCGTCGCCTTATCAAGGGTGTCGTAGTCGATTGCCCCCGTCATCTAAATCTTTGCAATTGCCATGAGTTGTTATTGTTGTTTTGATTTTTGTTGTAAATTGCCGCCATTGTTGTCTAAATGTTCACCACCGTCTAAGTTGTTGCCGTCGTCTCAAGTGCTTTTGTTCATTGTCTGAATCGTCACGGTCACGAACCCCCAGCTGCATTGGGAACCTGACGGATCGGATAGACCTCCAAAGGGCTGAAAATTAGTCAGATAAATAGCCCGTCCCTGCTAGATGTATCACCGATCAGTAAATTAGACCAATCCGTCTTGCAGGCCTATAACCACCCAGCAGCTTCTCCGGTTTGGTAATTATTTATTTGCATTATCCGAGTGCAACCCAGCTTTTCTCCTTAATAATGTACCTAGTAACCCAGTCGTGTCAGATAGCTGCTTGTGGCTCCGCTCTCTCTAATCAAAATGGCCGCCGGAATTAAACCGGCTGAAGGGTAGATGAGACGCAAAGAGGCGAAGCCTAGCTTGCATAGATAGGATGTGCCTTGGAGTTTGCTCCGGAGAGAGGAGGATGCGGGAATATTTGCATACCGGAGTTGGCATTGGAATCGCGCTTGCTAGAGCGCAACCTATCAGTAGTGGTTGTAGAAAAAGAGGACGGGACGGGGAGAAGAGAAGACCTGAGCTCGACAGGAAGTGCGGTAGCATACCAAGCAATCATTATGGCTTGCTTTCTTTGCGTCTCTGTTTTCTAGTTGTCAGGTCCGCGGGACGTTAATAAGGTCTATGGATGTTTTTCCACAGCTCAGTAGTTGCTCATGGGGGACGACGTTGGATCTTCAATGGGAAAGCGCAAGCTAAGTCAATAAACCGCGAGGACGGAAGCCCATGGCAATCGAAGTTAGTGAGTTCCTTGATGCCAACGTCAAATCCGAAGTGACCATTCCCTTCCGATATAATAATAACTCCCATCCAATTGCAATCATCCACGACGTTCCCCCGTGGCGGTGGTGCTCGGAGCATTCTTTGAGTGTGATATTCCTTTTCCTCCGTCCGCAATCTCCTTCTCCAAATCTGGCATCTGAGTCCCCATACTATTCATAATTGTCCGGCCTTGGGATACTGTCGGCTGCACACGCGGCTGCCCAGCATCGCTGACACCTGAATCTGCAGGTGTGATCTAGATCTGCGTATCACCAGGACCACCACTACCACTCGGGGAGGTCAAGGTTGAAATGGTCGGAGTGCGTGCAATTATCGTGGAGCCATTCCTGCCGCCGGCGGAGGTCAATCCTGGCAGAGGCGGAGCCATGGTCAACGCGCAGACCAATAGAGATACGGGCGAATGAACGGCGGAGGTGATGCTGGGTTCCATTACTGGTTCTTGGCCACTGGTTACTTATGTTATGCGAATTGTGTGAGTCATGCGCCCATACCAGCCACACACATCTCAACATGCCAATCCCGAACATTTTGACAGCCGTCGCAGACTCTAAACCAACTGACAGCAGCAGGCTGGTATCAATTCTGGGGCTGTCTGAGGCTGTCTCGGAGGGTAAATCAAATACTACTTCACATTCAATGAATAGAAATGATGGATGGCCAGAACCAGACACTCCCATCGGGGGTGCTGAATTTGGTACTAAATCCTTTGCGGCGTTATATTAGAGAGAGCGCAGGCAACCAGAATATGGAGTTGCAGTTCCTGCACACCATCCATTATACGCATTCTACAAACCACATTCATAATCATATAAATTGCAAAAAGAAAATTGCCCACAGCCGGAAATATCTCGACTCCCTGTCGAGCTGTAGCTTGACCGAGCATGAGCGCAGCAATGCCTCCTTTCGTTTTATCCACTGCATCAAACCGCCGCCGCAGCCGCTGGAGTGAAGAGCCCTTGCCAAACGTCGTCCGCCATGCAGTTCCATTGCCTTGCGCCCCGGAGGTTGCGTCCCTTCCAACATCCTCTGCTCTGCTATCCCGCGGCCTGCCGCCCCTGTGCCCTTGCCCCCGGACAGTGACCTGGAAGCAACCATTGCTGCTGTGACCCCGCAAGGTTTCAGGATCCCTCGACCCCTTCGTACGCCTCCTCACTCGTCAAGTTTTGTTTTCAATACAAGGCCCACGTGGCGCTTGTCCTTCATTTTCAACGTCCACCAGCAACCCCTACTTCTGCTTCCTCATCTTGTTACCTTCAGTTCCGCCTTGGAGACTTAAAATCGCACCCCCTTGCTTCTCCACCGAATTCTCTCCGTCCCCGGAGGCCCCTGCACCGCCTTTACAATTTCCTGCTCCAAGCTGGAGTCTCTTCAATGGCACAAACGCCACGAGTCATCCCTTATGTCCATCTAGCCGCGCTGGAAATACAATACTCTTACCTCCACCTTCTTGATCCATGCTGCTGCAACTCACAAACGTGATTCAAAGGGCAAAATGGTTCTTGTGCTGGCAGAGCCTATTGATGGGCATGTCTATTTGTATAGGCGTGCACACGAAGCGGTTGTGCCAGTAGCTCAGGAATCCGCGTTGGAACATTCACCTGAGGATGGCAGCGATAGCACGCCAGCAGACGATGACAATGATCAAGACTACGCCAACGTTAACTATGACAATAGCAACTCTGACAGCGATAAGAACTCTGACAGCCAATGCAACTCTGACAGCAACAGCTCTGACAGTCACAAAGCCGTGGATGCTGCCAATAGCAGCACCGGTTCCATTGATGAACTATTTATGCATGTCAACCCAGCGAATGTCAAAGAACCCAGCTCAACCAACACAATCAAGATCAGCGACTAAGGCGTGTATAATCCCATCGGCGTTATCGCCTTGCTGGCCGGCACTTGCCAGGCTACCCAGGCACGGCTCCATTTGCGGGAGGTACCCCTGCTCGGGTCTGGCATCTTTCCTCTTGCTAATTCGGGTTTTTATCAGGTGGCTTTGTCTTTCCCCTAGGCTCTATACCCTATGGATAAAGAAATGTTAGTAAAGGTGTAAAAGCAGGAGTAAATTACTCCATTACGTTTACACCATGCCGTTTACACCACGCTTACCCCATGAAACAGGTGTAGTTTACACCCTCCGCGATTACACCATGCTCTCTACACCATGAGAAAGGTGTAGTTTACACCCTCCGCGATTACACCATGC
>JAOPXK010000200.1 GCA_025965195.1 Marmoricola sp. | reverse complement strand
AAGCGGAAACGTCATGGGCGCCGACGGTTCTATTTTCTCGATCCGATCGCTGCACTATCCCAGGTTTCCGGAGACCGTTCTTGACGACCTCACGGTCTCTATGAGCGTGATATTTGCTGGTAGCCGGTTGGTCAAAGATGATGACCTTGTTGGAACCGAGGAGATCCTGGGGGATCAAGCCAAAGATCTCCGTCGCCGCATTCGCATATCGATGCGTGCTTTCCATACGCACCTTTGGCTACGCCCCCAACTCAAGACAATGAATCCGGCCGACCGGTGGCGGTACTGGTCGCACCGCTTCGTCCGCTGGTTCGGTGGCGTTGCACTCCTCATCGCACTAACTAGCGCTCTCACGTCACTACTTCTTATGAGCCCGTGGCTCGCACTGACGACTTTGCTAGCGCTCGCTGTCGCGGGGCTTCTTACATTCAGAATGGACCTAGGACTTCCATCCTCCCTCACTCATATTGCCGTCTCCATGCTCTTGACGTCTTACGGCGTCCTCAAAAGCGTGCGAGGCAAGACGAGGGCGACATGGGAACCGCCTCGAAGAATATGCGAAGAACAATCGTTCCTATCGTCACACGCTACGGCTCCGTGGGTGTGCAACTTCTGGTCGTCACGGTCGTAGCTCAAAAACTTGACGCTGTCGGGACGTCTCAGTACTTCACCCTCATGGGTTGGGTCTTAACTTCCTACTTCTGGGTAGGAGCGGGGCTACCAGACGGTGCGGTGAAGGAAGTACCCGCGCTCGTGGTTCTAGGACATCACGAGGAGGCCGCTCGCGTCGTCCGCCGAACCTTTGCGGTGGGGTTGGGAACGATACCTCTCGGCTTCATCACGTCTGTCGGCTTCGCCTACCAAATCAGCCATCAGTTGGAAGCCGCGTTCGGCGTCGGACTCTGGTGGTCGGCGTACGCAGCGATCTTCGTGGCAGCGCAGGTCTTGGTTGCCACCGGTTCACCCGCGCTCGGGTCCGCGATTTTTTACGGTGCGGCGAACCTCGGACAACTGTGCATCACAATTCCGGCTGTCTTGCTTTTGTCGACAGTCGAGACCGCCGACGTTCTGACGCTCACCGGTCTCGGCACAGCCGTGACGGCCGCGCTGTCGGTCTTTGTCGCTCTACGAGCCGTCCGACGAGTCACAACATCTGCGCAAACGGCCGGTACCGAATTCCACCCTCTCGTAGACGGCCACGTTCGGTCAGCGCTCCATTCGGGCGCCGCCATCGCCGTCGGACGATTCGTTCAAGCTGCGATCATCTGGACTCCAGTTTGGATCGCTGGCGTTGCATTGAACGCTGAGGCCGCGGCAGACATGGGTATTGCGTCACGACTGGTCTCGGCGGTCGCGGGCGTGATCGCTGCAGTACGATTTTCTGTCCGGCCCGAAATCGCCGCTGCGGCCGCGGTTGGCGACTGGGATGGCATCGAACGGACCGGCCGACGCATCGCCGCCGCCGCTTCAGCTCTCGCCGTCTTGGCGATCGTGTCGTCCGCTGGACTGGGTGGATTCATGATCCCGCTCATCTTTGGTGACGCACATCAGGGCGTCGCCGTTCTCACTGTGATTCTTCTATTCGGCACTCTAGGCGAATCGTTTGGCGGCCCGGTCGATGAAACATTGAAAATGTCAGGCGACGCGAACTTTGTGTTGCTGGCACAGCTCTCGGTTGTTGCAAGCTCAGCAATCATCCAGCTTTTGTCAGCAACTTGGCTGGGGCCGGAAGTCCAAGCCGTTAGCTACGCGTGCGGCTTCTCCGCTCTGTACGCGGTCCTGATAGCGAGATTGAGCCGCGCCCGTGGAGTCGTACTGGTGCCAGGACGGTGGAGACAGTGACACAGGATGTCTCGCGGGCCGATCGCGTACTACGTCTTAGCCGCTACCTTCGCCGCCTTCCCCCGCGCATGGTGGGTGGGAAGCTCGTTCAAATGGCAAAGCAACGCTTCCTCATTTGGCGAGTCTTCCGCCGGGTGTCGGTTTCGACCCCGCTCGCGGCCGTGAGCGCTCCCGGTCTGCGAAGATTTGCAGAGTCCTTCGCCCTGCAGGGGATTCGCATGGATACAAATACAAAGGAGGCGTTGGAAGCCGGAGTCTTTCGATCAGGAGAGCGTGAGTTCGCTTTTGGGAATCTCGAGGCAATTCACTGCGGCCGAATCCTAAGCGAATCGCCGACGGACGTGCGCTTGGAGCACGACCTAGCCTTTTTCACCTTTGCTATGCCTCTCGCCAAGTGCGAACCAGACACCATCCGTACTACGGCGCAAATCGCCCGTAATCTTGAGCACGGCGTCTCTCACGCCTCAGACTTGCGACGATTCGAATGGTCACCGATAGCGCTGGCATTCCGCACAATGTCTTTGATTAGCAGTCTCCAACTAGTTGGACCTCTCGCGTCGGAAAAGTACGGCAACGATTCGCTTTCGATACGCCGGCACATCGAAATCTGCGGCTCCCTTCTCGAGAAGCAGGTCGAAAGATATCTCGGCTACAACCACGCTGTATTTACCGAATCGGCCCTAATGGCTTACCGCTTGCACCGAGGCGACTTCCGCCGTGCGCGCTCAAGTGCCTCTCGTACGCTTTCGGTGATCAGTAAGAGCACCCTCCAAGACGGAACCTGGTCAGAACGGTCGCCCGCTTACCATGCCCACATGCTGCTAATGCTGAAAGCTGTGCGGTCGACCGGTCTGCTCCGATCGGCTCAAGATGACGAAGCACGAGAACTCGAAGACCGTATGTCTGGTGCTCTCCATACTCTGGTTCATCCTGATGGCGACATCGCCGTCTTCAACGACGCGGCGGTCCACGATGCACCCGCTCCCAAATTGCTCGGATGGAAGACGGATCACGCTCGTAGCCGAAACTCGGTTCTGACGGATGCGGGATTCGTTCGCGCTTCGAGGGGTCTCATCAGCACACTCATGGACGCTGGACCGATGGGTCCGGACGACGTCGTTGGTCACGGCCATGCCGATTTCCTCGCGGTAGAAATGGTGATCGCGGGCCACCGATTTATTGTGGATCCCGGGGTGGCCTCAATTTCCGGCGGTCCTCTCAGGGTTTGGACCAGGAGTGCCGAAACCCACAATGGGCCCGTCTTCGTCGGATACGAGCCCGCAGAGTTCTTTGGTGCTTGGCGTGTCGGATGGAGCGGAGCCGCCGCTATTGATTACGTCGAGGTGAACGCTCACGGCGAAGTCGAACTGGCGAAAGCGTCATGCGACGGGTGGGCCCGATGGGGCGGGCATGTCGAGCGCACCCTCACGGTCAAGGATGAGTTCACACAAATTTGCGACAAGTGGTCTGGCATGGACACGACACCGCGCCAGACTTCGTTTTTGATTTCCGATGACTGGTCGCCTGACCAAGTTTCAAGCGACAGGATCGACTTCATCCACAGCTCCGGGGTGAAGGCCCAACTTGTCGTCCAGGGCGAAGTCACTATTTCACTAACTCCAGAATCACATTTTCAGTCGGGGCCTGCTTCCCGTCGACCGGCACATCGCATCACCTGCGTGCCCAGCAGCGACTCCATCACGATCAGGATCGTGACTGCGAAAGGTAGTTCGTGATGTGGTCGCTCATGCCTGCCGCCGTGCTACTGATCCTGGCGACATTGCCGATCATGAACTTGTCTTCGCCGGTCGCCTTAGGGACTCTCGCGTGGGCAGTCCTCTGGCTAGCCAATGGATTGCTGGGGTTTGACTTCTACCAATCGAGGCCAGTTCTACTACTCGTGTTCACCGCCAATCTCGCGTTCTACTTCGGCGGGCTCGTAGTCTCTGTCCGGCATCGGCCCCGAGAGGACTCTCTAACGACAGGCGAACGCCGTGATTTGCTCCTCGTCGGCGCTGCTTCACGCAACATCTTCGCCCTTGTGCTCTTCGTCCTCGGTGTGATGACGTTGCAAGTGGGTCTGCAGCAAATGGGTCGATCACAAGGCCTGTTAGCTCTCGTTACAGGTGGTCAGCAAGAATTCTTCGAGTCCCTTCGGCTCGGTAAAGCAAGCCTTTCTCAGGGCAACGAGTGGACAGTCCCATCTGGTGTCAAGTTGTGCACAGCGGCGTTGTGCGCAATGGCCGTGTTGGTAGGTATTAATTTGGCGGCACGACCGGAAGGTCAACGACCAACCAAGGCCACGATCTGGATGGCGGCTCTTACAGCTGCTCTTGCGTTCGTATTGAGTGCAGGGACAGGCGTTCGCGGCTTGATTCTCGTCGTCGCCTTTCTCTTTGTGAGTAGCGTGCTGGCCGCGGAGGTGTTTATCTCAGGGGGACGAAATGTGATTTCCCTGAAGTGGCTCAGGTGGTCTGTGGGGTCGATCGCGGTGTTTCTAGTCTGGGTCGTCGTCGTACAGTCGGCTCGGCTCCAGGACACACAGTTGCAGCATGTAGGAGCCACACTCGATCACCTTCGACCGTGGTTTGCAGGCTATATTCCAGCCCTTGGGGCTTGGTACGACACCTCATACACTGATACGACTCTGGGGTGGGGTAGTTCCCTCGGACGAGCGGTCTTTTCGCCCCTAGGACTCCAGTCAGGCGAAGGCTTCAATGAACGCGTTGACTTCGTTTTCATCGCTGACGGAGTGTCTTCTAATGCGATGACCATCTTCCGAGTGATCTGGAGCGATTTCGGCGTGGCGGGCGGTATGCTCGTCGCTTTCGCTGCGGGTGCGGCTTCTGAGGGGATCTTCCGAGCCACGGTTGCCCGCGGCCGTGGGTGGCTCGTCGCTTTGGCCTGCGTCTATGCAAGCGTTCTGTACTCGATCAATTACTGGTTCTTCGGCTACGGCGCGCGAGTCATGGGAGTTGCGATTGCCGTCGCCATCGTCTCGGCCACGATTCCGAGGATGCCCGCGCGGACCCTAAACAAACACGCATTCAGCCGATCGAAGGTGGCGTCATGACTGAGACGAAGACTCAACCAAGTCAGAATAATTGGTTGTCACGCGCCAGAAGTGAAACTTCATTTTCAGCTCAGTATGGCTATATACCTGCCTTAGACGGTTTGCGGCTTCTCGCCGTAACCATTGTTGTGATTCGACATTTCGACATCAGCGATCGGGTGCCTGGTGGATTTGGCGTATCGATCTTCTTCTTCATCAGCGGCTTCCTCATCACCAGACTTCTCTTAGCCGAGGAAAAGAAGTACGGCAAAATTGGGCTTGGGAACTTTTACATCAGGCGATTTATTCGCCTACTGCCTCCGCTGCTCCTGATGGGCGCTGTGGCGATTCCTGTCCTCTTCCTTATCGATGCTGACAACTTTGCGTGGAATCGCGTCATCCTGTCATTTACTTACCTCGGAAATCTGTCCGAGTTGACGGTGATCTTTTTCCACTGGGACCAAGGCTGGGGTGAATTGGGGCCTCTCTGGAGCCTCGCTGTAGAGGAACATTTCTACCTACTTCTCCCGCCCCTCCTCCTAGCGTTGAAGCGGCCCAGATCGCGACTTGTCGCGGTGGCGGCGGTTGTTGTCGTTCCGCTAATTCTCCGTCTCGCGGTGTACGCCACAGTTGATGCCAAGTACGCCGACCCAATCAACTACCTCTCGACTCCGATGCGACTCGACGCGCTGGCGTGGGGCGTGCTGCTGACCTTGCTCCTGGACGACAACAGGCTCCGCTCCCTTACAAAAGGCCGAACGCAACATCTGCTCGTCTGGGGGGGGTGTCTAGCGATGTTTTTTACTCTGTTCCATTGGTCGTCGATGTACGAGATCGCGATAAAGTACACACCTCAGAGCATCGCCATCGGTACGTCGTTTCTCGGCGTCCTCTTCGCCCATCGATACCTTTGGCTGCGGATCATCCTTGAATTTCCACCGATTCGATACCTAGGTTCCATCAGTTACGAGATCTACTTGTGGCACGCGCTGATCTTTACGCTTGTGACCAAGATGATAGGTACCGGCGTTGGACCAACGTTCATGGCGACAGTCCTCTCCGTTGTGGTGTCCGACGCCGCCTTCCGCCTGACTACGAAGCGCCTCAGAAGCTGGCGCACGAGGTTTGGCGGACACCCTGTCTAACTCGATGCAATGCCCAGGGTCGTCGTTCCGTGAATCACTACTAGTTGCACGGCGGCCTGCGCCGGGCCTTCACCAAGGACGCCCCGACAGGCAGACGGCTCACCGACATCGTTGAGCCGCCTCGAGGGCAGGCGGCATGCGAGAGCGATCAAGGAGTTGCTACACCGGGCGGTCGTCGGGAACTCGATCGAACGGGTATGCAAGTTCCCCTGGCGGTGTCCGCGCTCAGCGACTTGCCTACCTTCGCGATGTCCATCAAGAGGCGCCAGGTCTTCTGTCGACTGAGTAGGTTGCTAAAAGCGGCGGCGGCGGCGGCGCAACGATTGCTCGGTGGCGGAACCCGGTTAGACTCAAGCGCCACTCGTTGACAAAGCAAACTCTCGGACGGAGCACCTGTGGACCTGCGTGACTATCTGCGGATCCTCCGCTCCCGTTGGATCTTCATCGCGATGTGCGCACTTGCCACTGTGGCGGTTGCGGCTGCTGTCACATGGTCGACGACGCCTCAATACGCTTCGTCCGCGCGACTCTTTGTATCCACACAGGGGTCGACGGACGATGCGCAGGCGAACCAAGGCGGTCAATTCTCGCTACAACGGGTCAAGTCGTACGCTGATTTATTGACTGGGCAGGCTATCTCGCAACAAGTGATCGACGAACTGGGATTGAAGGAGAGCCCGGGTGCGCTCGCCAAGCAGATCACAGCGTCGTCGAAGCTCGACACTGTCATCTTGACGGTCACAGTCACGGACCCGTCACCTGATCGTGCCAAGATGCTGGCTGACGCGGTGTCGACGCAGTTCGTCAGCTATGTCGCTGAGCTGGAGACCCCCCCGGGCAAGGACGAGGCGACGATCAAGGCGACCGTTGTGGACTCGGCCTCTGACCCCAAGTCGCCGGTGTCGCCGAGTCCTAAGCGAAACCTGGCGCTCGGACTGATTCTCGGCCTGCTGATCGGTG
>JAOPXK010000156.1 GCA_025965195.1 Marmoricola sp. | reverse complement strand
CGCGGGAACGGCGGCGCCGCGATGGTGTCGACCGGCGGACGCATCGCGGCCACGATAACCGCAACTCGGCGGGGGTCCCGGGTTTACGGGCGGCAGTAGCAGGGGCGGCGCCGACAGGCGCTGTCTTCGTATCCCACCCCCCCCTCACGCACATCCCAGGAGGAGCGTTGCGCAAACTTCGCATCATCACGCTGGCCATCGCCGGCCTTCTCGTGCTCACGGCGATCGCCTTCGCCGCGCAGGAGAACACCTACACGGTCAGCGCGTCCACGTCCCCGACCACCGCGGGCACGACCAAGAAGCCGGTCCCCGTCCAGGTCAAGTTCGGCTACACCGTCGGTGAGAAGTCGCAGCAGCGCCCGGCGCTGATCAAGAAGTACGACATCAACTTCGCCGGCCTGCAGGTCAACGGCAGCCTGTTCCCCGGCTGCTCGCAGGCGAAGATCGACCAGGACCAGACCGACGCGAACTGCCCGAAGGGCTCGCTGATGGGCACCGGCAACGTCGAGAACGCCGCCGGCCCCACGAACGACCCGACGAACAGGGCGCTGTCCTGCCACCTGGACCTCAAGTTCTACAACTCCGGCAAGAACAAGGCGGCCCTGTACCTCAAGGGCGGCCCGAACGATCCCCGCGGCGCGGCCAAGAGCTGCCCGCTGGAGGTCAACAAGGCGATCGACGCCAACTTCGTGCAGACCAAGAAGGGCACGTCGCTGGTGTTCAGCGTCGACGACACGCTGCTGCACCCGGCCCCCGGGTTCGACAACGCGGTCATCAACGTCAACTCGGTGATCAAGAAGGTCACGAAGAAGGTCAAGGGCAAGACCCGCGGCTTCTTCGAGTCCTTCGGCGGCTGCAAGAACAAGAAGCGCGCGATCACGGTGACGTTCACGCCCGTCAGCGGCGTCGCCGGCAAGGCGCAGAGCCTCGCGGCCTGCAAGTAGCTCTCGGCCACAGCACCGACGTTCCGAGAGGGCGGCCGCGAGGCCGCCCTCTCCGCGTTGGCGGGCTCCCTCCACATTTCTGGGGACTGGCGTTGCGGCAGCGAGCGGTTTAGGGTGAGCGCTTCCCCCCGTACCCCACGCACTTTTCAAGGAGGAGAGTTGCGCAAACTCCGCATCGTCTGTCTGGCCGTCGCAGGCCTGCTGGCCCTCACGGCCATCGCCTTTGCCGCCCAGACGAACACCTACACCGTCTCGGGCGGCGTCAAGCCGACCAAGATCGGCACCAAGAAGAAGCCGACGCCCGTCCTGCTGAACTTCGACTACACCGTCGGCGAGCAGGCCGGCCAGCGTCCTGCGCTGATCAACCAGTACGACATCTTCTTCGAGAACGGGCAGGTCAACACGGCCTTCTTCCCGTCGTGCCCCGCGGCGAAGATCGACCAGGACCAGACCGACGCGAACTGCGCGAAGGGCTCGCTGATGGGCAGCGGCAACGTGGAGAACGCGGCCGGGCCGACCTCGGATCCGAGCAACAAGGCGCTGTCCTGCCACCTGGACCTGAAGATCTACAACGCCGGCAAGCAGCACGCGGCGCTGTACCTCAAGGGCGGCCCGAACGATCCGCGCGGCGCGGCCAAGAGCTGCCCGCTGGAGGTCAACAAGGCGATCGACGCGACGTTCGTCAAGCGTGCCACCGGCACGTCGCTGGTGTTCGACGTCGACGAGACCCTGCTGCACCCCGCGCCGGGCTTCGACAACGCGGTCATCCAGGTCAACTCGACGATCCGCAAGGCGACGGTCAAGAAGGCCGGCAAGACGCGCGGCTTCTTCGAGTCGGCCGGCAAGTGCCGCAACGGCAAGAGCGGGATCAAGGTCACGTTCCGCCAGGTCGACGGAACCAAGGCGACCGTCTCGACCGCGGGCAAGTGCACCTGATCGCCTAGCCGGCGACGGCAGCCGATGACGCCGGAGGGGCGGGCCGCGAGGCCCGCCCCTCCGTCGTTCTAGACTCGCCGCGATGACGGCGCACTTCGGCCACTGGTCGACCTCGCTGCTGTACTTCGGCCCCGTCGTCGTGCTGGTCGGGTTCCTGGCGATCCAGAGCTGGCGCGAGCGCCGGCGCGCCCGCCGCGAGGACTGATCCGCCCTCGCTATACTTTTTGAAGCGAATTCCGACCCGAGTTCAGGAGTTTCCTTCACATGCCCTCCGGCGCCGAGTACATCCGCAAGGTCAAGTCCGAGATCGAGGAGATCGATCCGTCCGACGTCCGCCCGCTTCTGGGCAACGGCGTGCCGATCGTCGACGTGCGCGAGACCGACGAGTTCGGCCTGGGCCACCTGCCCGGCGCCAAGCACGTCCCGCGCGGGCACCTGGAGTCGCGGATCGAGGGCGTCGCACCCGACCGCAAGCAGCGCGTGGTCCTCTACTGCGCCTCGGGCAACCGCTCCGCGCTCGCCGCCCGGACGATGCTCAACGACCTCGGCTACGAGGACGTGGTGTCGATGACCGGCGGCTACACGCTGTGGAAGGACCGCGGCTACGACGTCGAGGTCCCGCGCTCGCTGACCGCCGAGCAGCGCGACCGCTACAGCCGCCACGTGCTCGTTCCCGAGGTCGGCCTCGAGG
>JAOPXK010000061.1 GCA_025965195.1 Marmoricola sp. | reverse complement strand
GTCCGGTGAGGCCGTTCACCAGGCTTGTCACCGTGCCGACAAGGGTGCCCGCAGTATCGAGCTTCGCGTTCGCCTGAACCGAGGTCTGCCCCATGGTCTTCTTGCCGTCGCCGAGACAGACCCGCGTCGGGCGACTACCCACTGTCGCCGCCACCGAGAGCCCGATCAGATTGCCACCACTCGCGCTGAGCGTGACGGGTGCGCTTCCGTTCGCCAGCTGTACGGCGGCCGCAGCCAGATCAAAAGGATTCAGTGTGGCCCCGAGGCCGGACGTCCCCCCCTGCGTCACACCGATCAAGTCGCTCACGGCGATTTGCGTACCTGCAGGGATGTGAACGCCGATCTGCGACTGGAGTGCCTGCGCAGCCGCCGAGGCGCCCTGGGCATTGAGCGCTGCGACCTCCGCTGTGAGGATCTGCGCAGCGCTCACGTGGGAAGAGAGCACCTGGTCGAAGCCGCCCACACCGAGCTGCGTCTGCAGGACGCCCAGGAACTTCAGCACGTCCAGGTTCGCGGTAAGGATTCCCGAGCTGCTCAGAACCTGGGTATTGATACTTGTCCCGAGCACCGTGTTGAGCGGGCCGAGCACCGCCGAGTCACCCGTGTTGAGGGCGGCGGCGTAGGAATCCATCATCATGCACGCCTGCAGCGCGGCGTTTGCGATAGCGGAGCGACTCGCGCCGCCGCTACCGATCCCCCCGCCGGGAATTGCGTTGGCGAGCCCGAAGTCGACCGTGGTGTTCGCGGTGACCCGCACCGCTGACGGGATTCCGGTCGGATCGGTCATCGTCGTGAAGTAGCCAGACTGGCCGTACTTTGCCGGATCGGTCGTGCCGAGCTGGAATGACACATCCGCCTTCTTGCCGTCGCTCGTCTCTCCGACGGTGGTGGCGTTGCGATCCCGGCTCGCGTCCGCGACAGTCTGCAGTGCCGACTGGGAGTAGGTACTGAGCGTCCCGCCAGTGAGCTGACGCGAAAGGTCGAGCGCCACGACGTCCGCCAGGGACTGCATGTCGCGGCGCGCGACGCGCTGCATCCCGATGTCCACAGCCAAGGCAGCCAACGGCACCATCACGAAACAGATCACCAGCGCCATCACGACAGCCACCACGCCGTGCTCGTTACGTACCCGGCGCATCAATTCACCTGTGCAGTTGCGTCGTACGCCAGATTCGCGGGCAAGATGTGGTCGAAACCTGGGAAACTGGGAAGCAGCGGATGGTTCCTGTACGGGTAACTGACATCGACCCCGACACAGGTGGCAGTGCCGCACGTAGTCCACGTGAACGTGCACACCAGGTTCTTCACGCCACAGGACACGCCACTGGACAACCCGTTGAGAGCGTCATTGATCGCTGTCGTGGCAACAGCCTCCGCCGCAGCATGGCTCGTGCCCGCCGGCGCCAACGCGGCCGCACGCACACCCTCGGCCGCAGCCTGGGACAGCGACTGGCGGAAGCTGAACATGAAGGCATAACTGATCATGGCGAACGTCAATGGCACGACGATGAAACACAGCACCAAGGCTGCCTCAACCGCGGCAGCACCACTCTGATCGCGCCGCTTCATGGGACCCCTCATTGTGTCTCGCTCCTCCACACCCGGAGCAAATCGTACGGGGCCCAATGTGGGGTGTCCTCGATATCCCGAAAAGGGACCGAACGGTTGATTTCAGGACTTTGGTGGTTCGATTTCCGAGGGGCTGAGCTCCTCGACGTTGACGTCCTTGAAGGTCAGCACCTTCACGTTCTTGGCGAAGCGGGCGGGGCGGTACATGTCCCACACCCACGCGTCGGTCATGGTGACCTCGAAGAAGACCTCGCCGGTCTCGGTGCGGGCTTTCACGTCGACCTGGTTGGTCAGGTAGAAGCGCCGATCGGTCTCCACGACGTACTTGAAGATCCCCACCACGTCGCGGTACTCGCGGTAGAGGTTGAGCTCCATCTCGGTTTCGTACTTCTCGAGATCCTCGGCACTCATCGTGTCTCCTCAGGTTCTGGTCCCGACTGCGCTCGGCCACCGGCGAGGTCGAGCTCGAGCTGCGGCTCGACGCTGATCATGCCCAGTTCACCGGGCAGGCCGGCGGCACGTCGTACGTTGATGAAGCGCATCCGGTGGATCTCACACGGACCGTGCTTCGTCAGCGCCTCTGAATGCGTCGGGGTGATGTAGCCCTTGTGCGTGGCGAAATCGTAGACCGGCCACTGCTCGTGGAGCTGCATCATGATGCGGTCGCGCGTCACCTTCGCGATCACGGACGCTGCGGAGATGCAGGCTGCGACCCGGTCGCCCTTCCACATCGCGAGCCCGGGTACGTCGAGACCGTCCACCGGGAAGCCGTCGGTCAGCACGTACTCCGGCCGTACGTCGAGCCGGGCCAGCGAGCGCCGCAACGCCTCGATGTCGGCGACGTGCATGCCGAGCCGGTCGCACTCGTCATGGGAGACCACGACGACCGACCACGAGACGGCCCGCCGGATCACCTGCTCGTAGCAGCGCTCCCGCGCCTTGGCCGTCAGCAGCTTCGAGTCCGCGAGCCCGGGCACGATCCCCGCCTTGCCCTCGGGCAGGATCGCGGCGGCGGCGACCAGCGGTCCCGCGCACGCACCTCGACCGGCCTCATCGACACCCGCCACGGGCGAGAGCCCGGCTCTGCGCAGGGCGCGCTCGTAGCCGTAGAGCCCGGCGTCTCGCCGGATCGTCATGCCGCGCGGTGGAGAGGTCACTTCGGGTCCGGGATGCTCGCAAACGTCTTGGGGCGGTGGATGATCTCCATCCTCTTCCACGGCCACACCAGAGCCCATACCCGGCCGACGACAAGTTTCGTCGAGACGAACGGCCCACCCGGGCTGCCCATGTGACCGCGTGAGTCGAAGGAGTCACCGCGGTTGTCGCCCATCACCCAGAGGTCGCCGGCCGGGACCCTCTCGTCGAACCGGTCGAGGGAGGGCTTCGTCCCCTTGGGGAGGTACGACGTCTCGTTCAACGCCTTGCCGTTGACGGTGATCCGGCCCTGCGCGTCGCAGCAGATCACCCGGTCACCGCCGACGCCGATGACCCGCTTCACCAGGTGCCCGCCGGTCGGATAGAGACCGATCGCTTCCAGGCCCTTGGTGAGCGGGTTGTTCGCCGTACGGGTCTCGGCCGCGTCGAGCCAGCCACCCGGGTCCTTGAAGACCACGATGTCGCCGCGCTTCGGTCCCGCCGAGCCCCAGTACGTCACCTTCTGCACCAGGATCCGGTCGTTCTGGATGAACTG
>JAOPXK010000060.1 GCA_025965195.1 Marmoricola sp. | reverse complement strand
CCGTGGAGGCGCCGCCATCTGCTCCTCCGCTAGTCGTCGACGGCAGCGGTCTTGAAAGGTGACATGAGTCTTCCTTCTGGTCCTCTCGCGGGCCGCTACCCAGCGGTTGCTGCCATGGCGCTACTGGCCCTGGTGCCCTACCTCGCCTTGTCCTCGGCGCTCTCGCCGTTGTCCCCGCTCATCTCGCGGGACCTAGGCATGAGCGCGCAGACGCTCTCACTCGGCCTGGGTCTCGGCAACGCCGGCTATGCACTGGGAACGGTACTGGCGGTGGTGTTCGCCCAGCACCTGCCCCAGCGGGTGATGTTGGTGTCCTACGCGGCCCTGTCGGTGGTCGGCTCGGTGCTACTCGCCGCGGCGCAGGACCCCACGATGTTCATCGTGGGCCACGTCCTGCAGGGTCTGACCACCAGCCTCCTGCTCATCGCAGCGGTCCCTCCGCTGGCTCTGGGCTTCGGCGCGGAGAAGTTGCGCTACACCTCGGTGACGATGAGCATCTGCATCTTCGGAGCTGTCGCGCTGGGTCCGACGGTGGGTGGCATCCAGGCCAACGCTCATCAGTGGCGGCCGCTGCTGTGGATCGTGGCTGGGATCGCCGTTCTGGCGCTGGTGCTGACCGTGCTCACCTACGACCACACCCCGCCCGCCGACCGCAGTGCCCCCAAGGACCCCCTAGCGCTGATCATGGCCGCCGTCGGCTCGATTGCCGCGTTCGTCGGCGCTTCCGAACTGACCTCGCACGGCTTCTGGTCCACCAGAACCGCGCTGCCGCTCTTCGGCGGCCTGGCGATGATCGTGCTGCTGATCGTTATCCAGGTCCGGAGCTCGAACCCGCTGCTGCCGCTCGGGCCGCTGCTGAGCAGCACGATCCCGATCTCCGGCCTCATGATCGCGCTGTGTGCCGCTGCGGCGTCGGTCTCGGTGGGTGAGCTCACCCTGACCCTGGTGACCGCCCAGCGCGGTGCCTTGCACGCCGGGCTGCTCTACCTGCCCGAGCTCGCCGGCGCGTTGCTGGCCGCCGTCTGCCTCGGCATCGTCATCGAGCGCAAGTGGTTGCTCGTGCTTCCGCCCGTGGGCATGGGTTTCCTGGCCGCAGGGATCGTGGTGTTCATGCTCCAGGTGCCCGCCGGCACCGGGGTGGCGCTCGTTGGCTCCGGCCTGACCGGCGTGGGACTGGGTGCCACCGTCGCGCCAGCACTGTTCGGAGCCGGGTTCACCCAGCGTGCCCCCACTCTGCAACGGGTCTTCGCCATGGTCGAGTTGCTACGAGCCGTGGCCGCGTTCCTGATCGCCCCCGTGTTCGTGTACGTCGCCAACAGCATCGGCGGGTCGTCCGCCGAGGGGACGCGCGTCGTGCTGTGGATCAGCCTGGGGATCGTCGTCGTCGGCACCGCGTTCGCCGTTGCGGTGTACCTCGCTGGCGGTGCTCGCCTGCAGACGCCACGGATGGCCGCGTTCCTCGACGGCGACGTCCCCGCCCTGGAGTCGCCACCCCTGTTCGCGAGGTTCCGCCGCGGCGAGGTCGTCGGGGACCTTCTCCCCGACGACGACACTCGCTCCCTGGTCATCGAGGGCGCCGACACCCGGGCACACTGAAGAGCACGGTGTCGCCAGGCTCGGCACGAGCGTGCGCCGTGAGTCGCTGCATGGGCCGCCGCGTACACGCATGACCGATCAGCAGCTAGCTTCGGGCAGCCACTTCGGCGAGATGCAAGCCAAGTCGCCGTCGATACCTTGCGCGGCGTCGCCTCGGGCGCTGTTGAGCGTCATGTGGCCACCATCGACAAGGCGGTAGGTGTTGACGATGAGCCCCGTTGCGTCGGGGTAAGAGATCACGAGCACAGCCCGACGCTGCCTCTGTAGTGAGCGTTTCATGCACGCCGCCGCATCGCGTCCTGTGGCAATTTGCGTGATGTCCCCGGCCACAACTTCGTCTGGCGCGTCGACGTAGCCACACGAGCCGGCCGGCAACTTGTAGTCGGCTCGCGGCGCCGACTCATCCGAGCATGCGGCCACCGAGCCGGACGACAGAACGACCCCGAGAACTGTTGCGAATGTCTTGAAGCGCCACATCACCAGGAGAGTCTCGCAGTCTGTGAACCGGGAATCCGGGCTTCGCCGAAACGCACAGATGGGATGCCGGCAGCCTCGCACTGGGCCGCAGATCGGTAGGAGCGGGGCGGATTGCGGCATGTGCGTGCGGTTCGAATGGTGTACTGCAGACTAGGCGCTCGTCGGCATGCATGCTGTTGAGATGCAACGAAGAACCACGAACCTCCCGCGCAGAACTCTGACGAAACTGCCCTCGTCCGCGGAGTTGGTCAAGGTATCGGTATCCGCTTCTCTGCCCCGGGTACGCCGTCGCACTCCCGTTCGTCTTGTGGCGAAATCCGATGACACACTCGGGCCATTCTGGACAGGAACAGGGTATGGAATCCACGACTTCGTCGCCGCGGGAGCGTGAACAACGCTTCCGGGACATCTACGACGCGGCGTACGTCGATCTGCTTCGTTTCGTACGCAGACGTGTGCACCCAACTCACGCCGAGGATGTTGTCAATGATGTCATGCTCGTCGCGTGGCGCCGCCTCGACGACGTCCCGGCCGACCTGTCGGCCGCGCGCGCCTGGCTCTTCGGCGTGGCCCGCAAGACACTCCAGAACACCCGGCGCCGCGAGGACAGGCACGATGCCGTCGCGGTCCGTCTCGCCGAAGTCCGGCACGGTCCAGCGGATGCCGGCCACCACCCCGATCTGGTCACCTGCCGGGTCGACATCGCCGCAGCCTGGCCGCTGCTGAGCGCCACTGACCAAGAGGCGATCGCACTCTCCGTCCTGGACGGGCTCACCGCACCCGAGGCGGCGGCGGTGCTGGGCATCTCATCCACCGCCTTTCGCCTGCGGTTGTCCCGTGCCCGGCGCACCCTGCTACGCCATGTCGACTCCACCACCGCCGGCGACCCCCTGCCCGGCCACCCTGCTTCCGAGAGGAGCCCCCGATGAGAAGGCACACTGCCGACACCGTGATCACCGCCACCCTGCGCCACCTCGACCCCGCACCGAGGACCGACCTGACCGAGGCGGAACTCGAACGTGCCGACGCGGCGTTTGCCCGCATCGTGGCGACGCCGAGCGACGAACCCGTCCCGATGGAGCCGGATCGACCGCGCCGGCGTCGGAGTCGACTGCTGGTGACTGTGGGTCTGGCCGGCGCCGCCGGCGTCGCCATCCCTGGACTGCTGCTCGGTGGAGGCAACGCGTACGGATCGTGGACGCCGACGCCCGAACCCCTGACGGCCTTGGCCGCGGCCAAGGCCGCCACCACCTGCCGCGCCGTCCTCGCCGTACCAGACCGGGGGGAGCGCGTCGCGGTGGCAGAGCGACGTGGCGAATGGACCTACATACTGCTCGCCGGCCCAGGGACGGAGGCCGTCTGCCTGATGCCCGACGACCTCGTCGGGCAGGACCACACCGTCCGGGAGGACTTCTTCGGAAGCTACGACACGGACACAGCCGCGCCCCCGACCCTCGACCCCGACCGCATTGCCGAGAACACGAGCATGCAGGGCAGCACCGACGAGGGATGGTTCATCTGGTTCGAGGGCTATGTGGGCAGCGACGTCACCGGTGTCACCGTGCACGCCTCCTCGGGTCTCGACATCGAGGCCTCGGTCGCCGGAAACCGGTTCGCTGCGTGGTGGCCGTCCAGCAAGCAAAGCTCCGACCACCCGGCCGAGACGTGGTCGTACACCGTGCACCTCGCGGACGGGAGCACCCGACGCATCAGCTGACGTCCGACACCGGGCAGGGGCGAGGTGGTCCGTCCTGCGTCCTTTGGCCTCGCTTCCAAAGCATCCGCCGCGACCGCTCATCGCATGAGCGGACGTTCGTGACTGGGGGTGCCCACAACCAGTCGTCTGAGGACACGCCCGGAATCGCTCCTGTGAGCACCATGCCCGTTTCCTCGTCGCGACCGCACGGCTCTGGCAAGATCCCGCCATGAGCCTCGACAGCTGGACTGCGGGAAGCCACACCTTCGACGGCGTCACCCATCCGACATACCGCAAGGGCAGCGGGCCGGGCGTGATCATCATCCATGAGATCCCGGGCCTGACTCCCGAGGTCGTCACCTTCGCCCAAGAGGTCGTCGACGCTGGCCACACCGTGGTGATGCCCAGCCTCTTCGGGACGCCCGGCAACAAGATGAACATCCTCACCGTCGCCGGGGCACTGCGGCAGGTCTGCGTGAGCAAGGAGTTCACCAAGCTCGCGACCGGGCAGACCTCACCCGTCGCCGGCTGGCTGCGTAGCCTCGCCCGGGACCTGCACGCCGAGCTCGGCGGCCCCGGAGTCGGCGCCCTCGGGATGTGCTTCACCGGTGGGTTCGCGCTGGCAATGATGGTCGACGAGTCGGTCGCGGCGCCGGTGCTGGCCCAGCCCTCCACTCCCTTCGCCGTGAGCAAGGCACGAGCAGCCGACCTCAACCTGAGCCCGGCAGACCTCGCCGTCGTCAAGGAACGCGCGGCGAACGGGTGCCAGGTGCTGGGGCTCCAGTTCACCAAGGACCCGGCGACCGGCAGCCGCTTCAACCGGCTCACCCGGGAGCTCGGCGAGAACTTCATCCGGGTCGACTTTCCCGGGATGGGCCACTCGACGCTGACCGAGCAGCGCCAGCAGGAAGGCGTGGACCGGGTCCTGCAGTTCTTCGCCGAGAAGCTGCGCTGACCTTGTCCGAAGCCCGTCCGCAGGGAACAGTGGCGACATGGCCGACGACATCGACATCCAGCAGCACATCAAGGACCTGATCGCCACCGAGCACGAGCTGCGCGATCGCCTCACCAAGGGCGAGGTGTCCAAGGACGAGGAGCACGCCGAGCTCAAGAGCGTCGAGATCGAGCTCGACCGCTGCTGGGACCTGCTGCGTCAGCGCCGCGCGTTGCGTGAGTACGGCGAGAACCCGAGCGACGCGACTCTCCGTGGCGAAGGCACGGTGGAGAACTACCTCGGCTGATCTGCCGTACGCCGCACCACCGGCCGCAGCACGGCGTACCAGAGCACGGCGTAGCCGAACAGCACCAGGCCCAGGCCCTGAGTGGCTCCGACGAGGAATCTGGCTGCGGAGCCGTACCCCGACGCCTCGTGGGCCTTGGCAAGGCCCACCGCTCCGCCGACCAGGAAGGCGAGCACAGCGGCGGCCTGGGCGATCCTCGCCCAGAGGTCCGGGACAGCTGGCCAGCGATCGGGAGCGCTGGTCGGCGCATTGCGATGCCAGATCCGCACGGCGACGCCGACCACCACCAGGCCACCGAGCGCGGAGAGGTATGACAACACGTTGTAGAGCTCGTGGCCGTAGATGGTGAGGTCGCGGAAGACGGTCCAGTGCACTACGGCCCGGCCCTGAGGATGGGTGAACGCATCCCACAGAATGTGGGTCGCAGACCCGACGATCACCGAGGCAACCAGTGTCAGGGCCGCTCGCACGGACCGCAGCTGGGCCAATGTGTCAGGGGTTGTGATCCGCTCCCGCCAACCCGCAGGAGCCACGGCCAGGACAGGGCCGATCAGCAGGTACGCCGCAACGATCAGCTCAGCCGAGCTCGCGATGTCGGTCGAGAACAGCCCGCGAAGGGTGTGGCTGAAGCCCGAACCGCCGGGCACGGGCACGTAGTAGCCGAGGTCGGGAGCAATGGACCCGGCCACGAGACCCGGCAGCCACAGGTACCGCCGCAGCGGCACCACGGCAGCAGGATGCGCAAACGTGTACGGCACGTGCCGAAGTTATCCCAACCTGACAAGGCGAAAATCCGAAATCGGACGTCAGCGGGACAGGATCAGCCCGCTGGTCGGCACGCCGGTCCCGGCTGTGACGAGCACGTGGGCAACATCAGGCACCTGGTTGAACGACGCGCCACGGATCTGGCGGACGCCTTCAGCAATCCCGTTCATGCCGTGGATGTAGGCCTCGCCGAGCTGGCCGCCATGAGTGTTCAACGGCAACCGGCCACCGAGCTCGATCGCGCCGTCGGCGATGAACCCGGGAGCCTCGCCCTTCCCACAGAAGCCGAGCTCCTCCAGCTGCATCAGGACGTACGGCGTGAAGTGGTCGTAGAGGATGGCGGTCTGGATGTCCGCTGGGGCAAGCCCGGACTGGCGCCACAGCTCCCGGCCGACGACACCCATCTCGGGCACGCCGATGTCATCGCGGTAGTAGGACGTCATCACGAACTGGTCGGGTGCACTCCCCTGCGCCGCCGCACTGATCACCGCCGGCGTCTGCGCCAGGTCGCGCGCGCGCTCGGCGGTCGTGACCACGATCGCGACCGCACCGTCGCTCTCCTGGCAGCAGTCGAGCAGGTGCAGCGGCTCCACGATCATCCGCGACGCCTGGTGTTCCTCGAGCGTGATCGGCTTGCCGTAGAAGAACGCATTCGGGTTGTTGGCGGCGTGCTTGCGGTCAGCAACCGCGACCCGGCCGAAGTCCTCGGACGTGGCGCCGTACTCGTGCAGATAACGCTGGGCCTGCATGGCCACCGTCGCGGCCGGCGTGCCGAGGCCCATCGGGTAGGTCCACGCATTGTCGAGACCGTTCGTGTTCACCTGTTGGGCAGCCGACACGCTGAACCGGCCGAACCTCTCACCGGAGCGCTCGTTGAAACCGCGGAACGCGACGACCACATCGGCAACACCCGTGGCCACGGCCATCGCGGCCTGCTGGACGGTCGCGCAGGCGGCACCACCGCCGTAGTTGATCCGGCTGAAGAACCTGAGGTCGCCCATCCCCAGCTCGCGGGCCAGCGCAATCTCCGAAGTGGTGTCCATCGTGAACGTGGTCAGCCCGTCGACATCCTTCGGCGACAGTCCGGCGTCCTTGAGCGCAGCCTGGACTGCCTCGACCGAGAGCTGGAGCTCCGAGCGCCCGGACTCCTTGGAGAACTCGGTCGCACCGATGCCGGCGATCGCCGCCTTGCCGCTGAGCCCGCTCATGCGAGCGACCGCAGGTGATCGTGCGCGGTCGAGATCTTCACGGTGCCGGTCACGTGGTCACCGAGCGAGACCGCGCCTCGTACCTCGATCACGGCGATGTCCTCCTCGACCGAGGTCACCGAGCCGGTGAACGTCAATGTGTCACCCGGGTACGCCGGAGCGCCGAGCCGGATCGCGATCGACTTCACGTCGACGTCGTGACCGGCCCAGTCGGTGACGAACCGCTCGACCAGGCCGGTGCTGGTCAGGATGTTCATGAAGATGTCCTTCGAGCCGTGCCCCTGGGCGAGATCGCGGTCATGGTGCACGTCCTGGAAGTCGCGGGTTGCGATCGCGGTGCTCACCACCAGGGTGGGCGTGACCGGGACGCTCCACTCGGTGAGCCGGTCGCCTTCGCGAAGGGTGGGCCGAGGAGTAGGCACTGTCATCGGGTCCTCTTCCAGACCGGAAGCGTCAGGTCGTCGTCGATGCGTCGGAAGTCCACCTGCACGGGCATCCCGATCTCGATCTCCTCGGGTTGTGCCTCGACCAGCTCGCCGACCATCCGGACGCCTTCGTCGAGCTCGACGAGGACCAGCAGGATCGGCAGTTCACGACCGGGGACGGGTGGATGCCGGTGTACGGCGTAGGAGAAGACGGTGCCGCGGCCGGACGCCACGACGTACTGCCTGTCGTAGGCGCCGCACCTCGGACACGCCGGACCGGGAGGATGCCGCAGCTCGCCGCAGGCGCCACACTTCTGGAGGCGCAGCTCGCCGGCGGCGGTGCCGTCCCAGAAGAACTCGGTGTCCCGGTTCTTCATCGGGCGCAGCACGAAGGCCTCGGCTGGAGTGGTCTCGACAAGCTCGACCACCGGAGCAGGCTCGACCACCGAGGCCGGGGGCTTCGGCTTGAACTTCAGCACCCGGAACAGCATCGTCGCGACCTGCTCGTCACCGACGTACCAGGTGTTGATCGAGGTGACGAAGTAGCCCTCACCCATCCCGGTGACCTTCGGCCCGACCACGGAATCGAGCCGGGTGGTCACCCGGACCTGTTCACCGACCTTGAGGTAGCGGTCGTAGGTCTGCTCGCAGTTGGTGCCCAGGACTGCGGTGAAGCCGGCCCCGGTGAGCACCTCGATCATTGCGTGCAGGGGATCGTTGGGGTCGCGGGTCGGGTTCAGCCCGTACATCGTCCACACCTGGGCCATGGCCGGAGGCGCCTCGCCCGCGAGGTAGCGCGGGTTGTCGTCGCCGATCGCCTCGACCCAGTTGTTGATCATCGGCTGGTTGACCTCGTCGCGGGCATCACGGGAGGTCGCCTCGCCGGTTGCCTTGATCCGCTCGGCCTCGGCCATGATCTGGTCGTGCGCGGTCATCGGGGCACCCTCGGCAGACCCAGCCCGAACATCGAGATCAGCTCGCGCTGCACCTCGTTGACCCCGCCGCCGAACGTCAGCACCAGGTTCCGCTTCGACGTGGCATCCACGAAGTGCTGGAGGTCGGCAGTCTCGGGCTCCGCCGGGTCGCCGTACGCCGTCACGATCTCCTCCAGCTCGAGCCCGAGCCGCTGCACCTCGTCCGAGGCGAACACCTTGGAGGCCGAGGCATCGGCGACTGCCTCCGGACCGGTCGCGCCGGAGCCGGCGACCTGCCAGTTGAGCAGCTCGTTGAGCCGGAACGCGACGGTGGCCCGGGCGAGGGTGTCGCGCACGGCCGGAACCTCGAGCAGCGGCGTCCCGGAGGGCGTGGTCCGTGACGCGGCCCAGGCTGCGACCAGGTCGCGGAGCCCCTCGATCCGACCGGCGGGCCCGAGCATCACCCGCTCGTGGTTGAGCTGGGTGGTGATCAGCTTCCAACCCTCGTTCTCGACGCCGACCAGCATCTCGATCGGGACGCGGACGTCGTTGTAGTACGTGGCATTGGTGTGGTGCGAACCATCGCTGGTGATGATCGGCGTCCACGAGAATCCGGGGTCCGTGGTGTCCACGATCAACACCGAGATGCCCTTGTGCTTCGGCGCATCCGGGTCGGTCCGCACGGCCAGCCAGACGAAGTCGGCATCGTGCCCACCGGTCGTCCACATCTTCTGGCCGTTGACGACGTAGTGGTCGCCTTGAGAGTCGACAGAGCGCTTCGCGCTGGTTCTCAGCGACGCCAGGTCCGTGCCGGCGTCCGGCTCGGAGTAGCCGATCGCAAAGTGCACGTCGCCGGCGAGAATGTCCTTGAGGAACTTGTCCTTCTGAAGTTCGGTGCCATACCTCTGCAACGTCGGTCCGACCGTCTGCAACGTCACGGCCGGCAGATGCACATCGGCGCGGGCGGACTCGTTGGCGAAGATCTGCTGTTCGATCTCGCCCAGTCCCCTGCCGCCGTACTCCTTGGGCCAGCCAACGCCCATCCAGCCGTCGGAGCCCATCTGCTTGATGGCGCGGTGGTACGCCGGACCCATCCGGTCGCGCATCAGCTCGAGCCGGTCCTCGTGGCTGACGAGGGTGCTGAAGTACTCCCGCACCTCGTTCTTGAAGGCCTGCTGGGACTCGGTCAGCTCGAGATTCGCGCCCGACTCCAGCGGCACCGCGGCCAACGTCTGCGCCCTGCCGCCGAGTCGTCGCGCCACGTCCTTGACCCGGGCGAAGTAGTGGTGCAGTGGGTAGGTCTCGTCGATGCCGACCCCACCGTGCAGGTGGTGACAGGTCTGCAGGGCCGTCGGTGCCCGGCCGCAGAACCACGCCGCCGCGACCGCCAGATCGGTGTCGGCGTCCAGGTCCTGACCGACCCGCCACGCAGCGGCCTCGGCACCGAGCGCGAGCATCCGGGAGGTGATGAAGACATCCGCGATCTGCATCGCGACGCCTTGGAACTCGGCGAGCTTGCGACCGAACTGGACGCGCTCCTTGATGTAACCGGCCGTCAGGTCACGCGCGCCCGCGACGAGCCCGTCGCCGAGAAGCAGCAGGCCGGCGATCGCGTGCTCACGCAGGACCGCTGGCGCGTTGTCGGCAAGGACATCGGTCACCGGCGCTTCAACGAAGGTGTACGTCACCTCGACCGGACCTCGCGAGGCCCCGGTGTCGGTGCGGGTGACGCCGGCAGCAGCGGGATCGACGAGGACGACGACCGGCCCGTCGGCGCTCGATGCCGAGACGACCAGCCGGGTCGCGCCAACGAGTCGTGAGACGCCGATCTTGGTGCCGGTCAGCCGACCGTCCTCGAAACGGGTGGCAGGCACGGCAGGGATGGCGGTGCCCGGCTCGCTGAGAGCCGGCACGAACAGGATGGAGCCATCGACGATCCCCGGGACATAGGCCGCCTGCTGGTCCGGCGTACCGGCCTTGACCAGCGGCACCAGACCGCAGACCAGGGTCTCCCAGACGGGTAGGTCGACGGCTCGAGCACCGAGCTCGTGGAGGACGACACCGAGCTCGGCAAGACCGAGGTCCTCGCCGCCGTAGGCCGCCGGGGCAGCAAGAGCGGTCACCCCCGCATCGACGCACGCCGACCAGCTGGCCTCGCCCTTGTCGAGCACATCACCGATGACTCCGGCGATCACGGATCCGACGTCGTCCCGGCCTTCTTGAGCACCCACCTGCAGGCTCCTCTCGACACGCATTGACTCGATGTCTCGCCCCAACGGTCCCTCGAAAAAACTGTAACGTGTTCTAGTCTAGGGGTCGGCTGCCGGACCGCAACCACCTAGGAGCGATTCTGTGTTGAAGACGCCGAACGACTGGCTGCGCGAGCTGTTCCAGATCCCGTCGCACGTGCTGCCCGAGGGCCAGTGGCTCGAGCTCCCCGGTCGCGGCCGCACCTGGCTGACCGACGTACCCGGACCGACGGTGGCTGCGCCGTCGATCGTGCTGCTGCATGCCGTCGGCTGCACGGGTCAGCTCAGCTGGTTCCCGGTGATCGAGAAGCTGAGCAAGCGCTTCCGGGTGATCACCTTCGACCAGCGCTGGCACGGGCGCGGCATCCAGTCAGAGGCGTTCTCGCTGAGGGACTGCGCCGATGACGTGGCCGCAGTGATCATCGAGCTCGGCCTGGAGGACCCGATCGTTGCCGGCTACTCGATGGGCTCGATCATCGCCCAGCGCACCTGGCGCCAGCACCCGGACCTGGTTGGTGGTCTGGTCTTCGCAGCCACGACCGACCACTTCCGCAACAACCTGAGTGAGCGGATCTTCCATGAGGGCATGGAACTCAGCATGGGGGCGCTGCGCACGTTGTCGAGGTCCAGGAGCGTCAGTGCCGCGACCCGCAACGCCGCCCGCGCGCTGCGGATCGACCCGAACGACACGAGCGCCTGGGCTCTCGACGAATGGCGCAGCACCAGCCCCTGGGCGGTCGCGCAGGCAGTGGCCGCTCTCGGCCGGCACCACTCGACCCCGTGGCTGGCGAAGATCAACGTGCCGACCGCAGTGGTCGTCACGAAGCGCGACAAGGTCCTCCCACCGGAGCGGCAGCGCAGCATCGCGGACCGCATCGCCGGCGCCACGACTCATGAGGTCGACTGCGGCCATGCCGGCTGCGTCCTCGACACCGCGGCCTTCGTGCCGGGCTTCATCGAGGCCGTCAACACCACGGCCGCCCGGATCCGCGACCGGCAGCGGCTCAGGATCGACGCTTAGCAGCCTTCCCGGCTCCTCTGGCTCTACCGACCGCGGCATCGTGCAGCGCCTGCAGCTCGATCGGGAACAGGTTCGCCAGGTCCCACACCCGCGGCATCAGCTCGCGGCAGGCGATCACACCGACATGGACCCTGCCGTTGTTGCTCATCACGGTGATGTTCAGGCCGGCGCCGTGGAAGACCGGGCCCAGCGGGTAGAGCGCGTCCATCCGGGCACCCATGAAGTACAGCGGCATCGGCGGACCCGGGACGTTGGAGATCACCAGGTTGTGGATCACCGGGCCCTTCTCGGCGAGACGCAGACCAGCCGTCACGCGCACGGCCAGTCCGAAGGTCCGAGGTGCTGCGAACTCGGCCCACTCCTGCAGGGTGTCGGCCGGGATGGCGTCGTGATGTCCCTTGGCGTTGCTGTTGTTCAGCGACATCTGCTGCAGCCGCTCGAGCGGGTCGGCCACATCGGTGCCGAGCTTGGAGAACATCGACGAGACCTTGTTGCTGCCGCCGGATCGTTTCGACTTGCCGTGCACGGACACCGGGACGCTGGCGACGAGGGTCGTCTCCGGGAGCTCCCCACGTTCCTCGAGGTAGCTGCGGAGCGCGCCACCGCTGACGGCCAGGACCACGTCGTTGACGGTCGCGCCCGGCACGGCGTTCTTGATGTCCTTGATCAGCTCGAGGGACATGTCGGCGTAGGCGACCGAGCGGTGGCCGGTGATGGTGCCGTTGAACGAGGTCCGCGGCGCGGTGAGCGGCGCCGCCATCGCCGTACCCTTCCGGGCGCGCCCGATGGACTTGGTCACGATCTCGGCTGTCGGCGCCATCAGCCTGGCGAACTGGATCGGCTTGCCGAGCGTCGCCACCACCCCGCGGGCGAGCAGCTCGACATCACCAGGGGTGCGGTCGTCGAGCCGTGCGGTCTGGACCGGAAGCGGCGGGCCGTCCGGCTCGAGTGTGCACAGGTAGGAGATCAGGCTGGAGCCCGAGACGCCATCGATGCCCGAGTGGTGCATCTTCGAGATGATCGCGATCCGGCCCGACTCGAGCCCTTCCACGACGTACATCTCCCACAGCGGTCGAGAGCGGTCGAGGGCGATACCGGCAACGTGCCCGGCCAGCTCGGAGAGCTCCTTGTCACCACCGGGGGCCGGCAGGCCCATCCGGTGCACGTGCCGGTCGATGTCGAAGTCGTGGTCCACGACCCAGAGCGGGTGGTCGATGCCGAGCGGTGTCGCCTTCAGCTTCCGGGTGAACTCGGGTACGCCGGAGACCCTGCGCTCGAGCTCGGCCTTCAGGTTCTCGAACGAGTAGCCACCGGGCATGGTGTCGCCGTCGACGATCACCACGCCGCAGATGTGCATCAGCTGGGCCGAGCTCTCCAGGTAGAGGAAGCTCGCATCCAGTCCACTCAGTCGTTCCATGACGCGAACCCTATTCCAGTTCTGTAACACGTTCTAGTTCTTGGGGCCGATAGTCTCGCCCCATGGCCCGTTCGTACACCGTCCGCCAGCTCGTCACCGCAGCACTGACCGCCAACGCGATCCGGCCGCTCCCCAACGAGCTCGGCGCTGCCAGCTTCTTCCCGGGCTGGCTCACCAATGAGCTGGCCCCGCAGGTCCTCGCCCTGACCGCGCTCGACACCGCAGTCCAGCTGAAGCGTGGCCGGGCCGGCCGGACCGGCGTACTCCTGGCCACCGCGAGCGCCATCGGGCTCGGCTTCCTGATCCGGCGTGCGACCCAGTCGGCAGCCCTGGTGGAGGGCACGTTGAGCGAGTCGCTCGGCGCCGACTATCTCGATCGCCTCGAACGCCACCCCGACCGCGCCGACCTGCGTACGCCGATCCGCGACCTCGCCCGCCCCTTCGCGATGCGCAAGCGGGCGGTCCAGGTGATCCGCAACATCAGCTACGCCCGGGGCGGCCGCCGCGCCCAGCTCGACATCTACCGCCCCCGCGACACCGACCTCACCGACGCGCCCGTCCTGGTGCAGGTCCATGGCGGTGGCTGGATGATCGGCAACAAGGAGCAGCAGGGACAGCTGCTGATGAACCGGATGGCGACGCGCGGCTGGATCTGCGTCGCGGTCAACTACCGCCTGGCCCCGAAGCACCCGATGCCTGCACAGATCATCGACGTGAAGAAGGCGCTTGCGTGGGTGCGCGAGAACATCGCCGAGTACGGCGGCGACCCGTCGTACGTCGTGATCACGGGCGGCTCGGCGGGCGGACACCTGGCTGCCCTCGCGGCGCTCACGCCCGATGTGGCGCAGTACCAGCCAGGCTTCGAGGCGGCCGACACCAGTGTGTCTGCCTGCGTGCCGTTCTACGGCGTCTACGACCTGGCTGGCATCACCGGAGACAAGGCCGCGATCGCGATGCGTGACAGGTTCCTCGGCCCGCTGATCTTCAAGAAGGACCCGAAGACCGATCTCGCCGACTTCGAGCTCGCCTCGCCGATCGCCCACATCACGCCGGATGCACCGGACTTCTACGTCCTGCACGGCGAGTACGACACGCTCGTGTCCGTCAAGCAGGCAAGGGCGTTCGTCGAGAAGCTCCGCGCGGTCTCGAAGGCGACGGTGCTCTACTCCGAGCTCCCCGGCACCCAGCACGCGTGGGAGGTGTTCTCCTCGATCCGCAGCAACCACACGATCCGGGCCGTCGAGCGTTTCCTCGAATGGCACCGGCTGACCCGTCGCGAGGGCATCGACATCGCCCTGAACGACGTGCCGGCCGAGTCAACCGCGGGGTAGCCCGAGGATCCGCTCGCCGGCAACGTTGCGCAGGATCTGCGTGGTGCCTCCCGCGATCGAGAGGCAACGGTTCCGCAGGAACTCGTCCATCGCCTGACGCGCGCGCTCGCTGTCGGTGAAGATCTCGGTGCCGAGCAGCTCCACGGCCAGCTCGGCAGAGTCCTGGCGGCTACGTACGCCGACCAGCTTCGCCACGCTCGACTCCGCACCCGGACCCTGTCCCGCGATCGACCGGAGCGTCGAGCGGATGCCGAGGAGCTTGACCACCTGCGCCAGCGCGACCGCGCGGCCGACCTCCACCAGCCGGTCGCTCCGGAGCGTGCCTTCGTTGGCCAGCACGATGGCCAGCTCGATGCTGTCGCCGAGCTTGGATCCCGCCATCGCGACCCGCTCGTTGGCCAGGGTCGTGCGCGCCAGCCGCCAACCGCCGTTGACCTCGCCCACCACGCAGTCGTCCGGGACGAACACGTCATCGAGGAAGACCTCGTTGAACATCGCCTCACCGGTCAGCTCACGCAGCGGCCGGATGTCGATCCCGTCAGCGGTCATGTCCACCAGGAAGTAGGTGATCCCGGCGTGCGGCTTCGCATCCGCATCGGTGCGCGCCAGGCAGATCCCCCAGTCGGCCCGGTGAGCCGCCGACGTCCAGACCTTCTGGCCGGTCAGCGACCAGCCGCCGTCGACGCGCTCGGCCCGGGTGCGCAGGGACGCGAGGTCGGACCCTGCGCCCGGCTCGCTGAAGAGCTGACACCAGGTCAGCTCGCCGGTCAGCGTGGGCTCGATGAAGCGCTCGCGCTGCAGGTCGGTGCCGTGGGCGAGCACGGTCGGCGCTGCCCAGGCCCCGATCACAAGATCGGGTCGCTCGACGCCGCATGCCGCCAGCTCCTGATCGATGACCAGCTGCTGGACCGGGCCGGCAGCCAGTCCGTACGGCGCCGGCCAGTGTGGGGTCAGGTAGCCCGACTCGGCCAGTGCGGCACGACGGTCGGCCTCGGGAAGCTCGCCGATCCGCTGGGCCTCGGCTCGGGCTGCCGTACGGAAGTCGGTGTCCTGGCCCGCGAAGTCGACCTGCCCGCTCCGGCGTACGCCTTGCTGGGCCGTGGTTGCCAGGGTCTCCGCAGAGCTCGTCGGACCGGCGGCGACCTCGACGATGGCCCGCAGCTCGATCGCCCTGCGGAGGTAGAGGTGCGCGTCGTGCTCGAACGTGAAGCCGATCCCACCGAGCACCTGGATGCAGGACTTCGCCACCTCGACCGCGCCGTCGAAGCAGGTCGTGCCCGCGACCAGGGCCGCGAACTGGCGCTGCTCGGGAGCCTCGCCAGAGGCTGCCGCGGCATCCCAGGCGGCCGCGGTGATCGACTCACTGGTCTCGAGCATCTCAGCACACAGGTGCTTGATCGCCTGGAAGGCGCCGATCTTCTGGCCGAACTGCTCACGCACCTTCGCGTAGTCCACGGCCGTGTCCAGGCACCAGCGGGCAATGCCGGACACCTCGGCCGCGGCCAGAGCCAACAGCAACGTCCGAACGTCGCCGACCTCGACCTCGGTGACCTCGGTCAACGGCAGGGAGTCGACCAGGACCGAGCCAATCGTGCGGGAGAGGTCGGCGGAGACTCCTGCGGTCACGCTGACCCGCCCGGCAGGTACGACGACCCAGCGACCATCAGCAAAGTTGAGGAGCAGATGCGAGACCGACGGGGCATCGAGCACCAGCGGCACCTCGCCCGAAAGCAGACCGTCGGCCACCCAGAGACCGTCGCCGATCCCGATGCCGATCGTGACCTCGCCCGACGCGATGCCCGTTCGCAGCTCGTCGTCGTCGATCAACAGGCCGGCAGCAGCGGTGCCGAGCAGCGGTCCCGGCACCAGCGCATAGGCAGCCGCCTCGAGCGCGACCGCCTGGTCGAGCACGGTGCCACCTCCGCCACCGAGGGACTCCGGAAGCGCGATCGACGTGACGCCCATCGAGGCGACCATCGCTTTGAAGGCGGCGAGCGAGGACGCGTCATCCTCGACAGCGCGGACTGCTGCGGTCGGCGCCAGGCTGTCGGCCCACTTGCGCAGCGAGGCAGCGAGCTCGACGTGCTCGTCACTGATCCCGATCGGCACAGCCTGCTCCTCCGCGGTCGACGTGGCCTCGACAAGCTCAACCACGATAAGTAGAACGTGTTCCAATAATGACACGGCTACGCTGCCCAGCGTGACCCCCATGCCCGCTGATCTGCTCGCCCACGCCTTGGCCGCAAAAGGCTTCATGCCCGAGGACGAGGGCGAGTTCCTGCATCGCGTCGCCAGTGAGCGGCTTCCTCACGGCCCTGCGCTCGAGGTGGGGACCTACTGCGGCAAGTCCGCGATCTACCTCGGTGCCGCCGCGCGAGAGGTGGGCGGCACGGTCTTCACCGTCGACCACCACCGCGGTTCGGAGGAGAACCAGGCCGGCTGGGAGCACCACGACGCGACCCTGGTCGATGCCGAGTTCGGCGTAATGGACACGTTGCCGATCTTTCGCAGGACGATCGCCCGCGCCGGACTCGAGGACCAGGTGATCGCCCTGGTCGGCCGGTCGACGACCGTCGCCCGGCACTGGCGGACACCGCTCTCGCTGCTCTTCATCGACGGCGGCCATGCCGAGGAGCATGCCCAGAACGACTACTCCGGCTGGGCCCACTGGGTGATGCCGGGCGGCGCGCTGGTGATCCACGACGTCTTCGAGCGCCCGGAGGATGGCGGGCAGCCGCCGTACCACGTGTGGCTTCGGGCGGTCGCGAGCAAGGCGTTCGAGCCGGCCCGGACGGTCGGCTCGATGCGGGTACTAACGCGTGTTGCCGGAGACGCCGGTGACAGTGCTGGTTAGGTCCGGGTCGGCTGGTTCGCAGCCACACTCGAGCGCGATCTCGTCGAAGTGCGGGACGAGCGTCTCCCCGCGCATGATGCCGGCACCCGCGGTCCCGTTCGACAACGCGTCAACGGCGAGGATCACGGCCGCAGCGGTGTAGGTGGTGTGCTCGACCGGCCAGTTCACGTCATCGGGATAGACGTAGCCGGTCCAGTACTTGCCGTCGTCCCCGCGCAGGTGCTGCATGTCCTTGAAGAGCCCGACTGCCCGCTCGTCGCCGAGCGCATCGAGGGCCATCACCAGCTCGCAGGTCTCCGCACCGGTCACCCAGGGGTTGGTGTCGACGCAGCGGATGCCGAGACCGGGCACGACGAAGACCTCCCACCGCTCGGCCAGCAGGTCGAGTGCCTCCGCACCTTGTACGGCGCCCCCCAGGACCGGGTAGTACCAGTCCATCGAGAACGTCGACTTGTCCAAGAAGAGCTCCCGGTGACGGCGTACGGCGTGCCCGAGGCGGCCACCCGCCAGCTCCCACTCGGGCTGGGGGTCGTCCATCAGCTCGGCGAGCGCCACACCGGCACGCAGCGACTGGTAGATGCTGGACGAGCCGGCGAGCAGGGCGTCCGCATTGACCTTCGCAGGCGCACCGTCGGCCCATTCCTGCGACCAGGCGATCCCGCCGAACGGCAGCTGCATTCCGGTGACGAAGTCCAGCCCCCGGCGTACGACCGGCCAGAAGCGCTCGACGAACGCGCGATCGTGCCGGATCAGCCAGTGGTGCCAGACGCCGACGGCGAGATAGGCCGACATGTTCGTCTCGGCACTCGCATCCTCGATCTCCCCCGCCACGATCTTCATCGGCCAGGAACCGTCGGGGCGCTGGGTCCGGGCGCACCACTCGAACGCTTTCTCCGAGGCCTCGACCTCACCGCCGACCAGCAGCGCCATCGCCGACTCGACATGGTTCCAGACGTCGGTGTGCTCACCGATCGTCCACGGCACCGCGCCGTCCGCCTCCTGCATGGCCACGATGGACGCGGCAGTCTCGGCGACCTGTGCCGAGCTCAGGACGCCTTGCAGGGAAGGGAGGGACGACGAAGTCACGCTGTCTTGTCTGGCAGTTCGGCGGCGAAGCCGATCGCCTCAGGCTTGCGGAGGTAGAGCACCATGCTCTTGCCGATCAGCGGGTTCAGCACGGCCTCGGCGGCACGCGTGACCTTGCTGATCCGGGGGGTCTTCATGATGTCCCAGACGAGCACCTGGTGGTACGCCTTCACGAGCGGGTTGTCGTTGTTGTCGACGCCGACCGCGCACTTGAGCCACCAGTACGGCGCATGCAACCCGTGGGTGTGGGCCTTGCCCTCGAAGACCATCCCGGCGTTGACGAGCTTCCAGATCAGCTCCTGGTCGGTGTAGATCCGGATGTGTCCGCCCGGGGTGTTGTGGTAGTCCGCGGACAGCTTCCAGCTGACCAGCTCGGGCAGCCAGCGCGGGACGGTGATGGCCATCGTCCCGCCGGGACGCAGCACGCGCACCAGCTCGCTGATCGCCCGGAAGTCCTCGGGAATGTGCTCGAGCACCTCGGAGGCGACCACGCGGTCGAACTCTCCGTCAGCGAACGGCAGCTGCAACGCATCGCCCTGCTTGATGTCGGCCTCGGCACCGACGGGCACCTCGCCGGCTTCCTTCATCGCGCCGAACAGGTCCAGTACGCCGGCGAGCTCGTCGCCGTCCTGGTCGAAGGCGACGACATCGGCGCCACGGCGGTACATCTCGAAGGCATGACGACCGGCACCACAACCCATGTCGATGACACGGTCACCGGGGCGCAGGCCAAGACGTTCGAAATCAACGGTGAGCAACGGGTTCTCCCTCAACTGACGGTCGGCGAGCTTGAGACTCGGCGATCACTTCTTCATAGGCGGCCGCGGTCGCTTCTGCCACCGCGTGCCAGCTGAACTGCTCCAGCACCCGGACACGTCCAGCTCTTCCCATCGCCGTACGGCGCTCCGGGTCGTCCAGCAGCTCGGCGATTGCATCACGGAGCTCGCCGACATCGCCCGGAGTCACCAGATCGGCACACAGGCCGTCCGGGCCGACCACCTCGGGGATCGCACCCGCGCGGCTGACGACGAGCGGGGTCTCGCAGGCCATCAGCTCGGCTGTGGGCAAGGAGAAACCTTCGTAGAGCGACGGCACACAGGCGATCTCGGCCGAGCCCATCACCTCGACAAGGTCGGCATCGCTGATGCCGTGCACGAACTTCACGTGCTCGCGGATGCCGAGCTCGTCGATGAGCTTCTCGGTCCGCCCACCGGCCGTCGGCTTGGTGATCAGCAGCAGCTCGAGCTCGCGCTCGGTGAGCAGCTTGGCGAAGGCCTCAAGGAGGGTCGCGATGCCCTTCATCGGCGCATCAGCGCTGGCCATCGCGACGATGCGACCCGCGACCCGTGGCTTCGTCGGCGGCCGGAACGCCTCGTCGACGCCGAGGGTGATCACCTGGAGCTTGTTGATGTCGACGCCGAAGTCCTCGGCGATGTCGCGCCGGCTCGACTCCGAGACGGTCAGGATCTTGTTGAGCTCGCGCGCGACCTTGCCCTGCATCCGGAGGAAGCCGTACCAGCGGCGCAGGCTGAGCCTCTTGCGCCACGTCGGAGCTGCCGCCAGGTCGATCCGGCGGTCGAAGGTGATCGGGTGGTGAATCGTGGTGATCAGCGGGAAGCCCAGCCGCTGGATGTCGAGCATCCCGTAACCGAGGACCTGGTTGTCGTGGACGATGTCGAAGTCGCCGATCCGGTCCTTCAGCAGCCGGGCAGCGCGCTTGCTGAATGTCTTCGGCTCGGGGAACCCGGCCGTCCACATCGTCAGTACCTCTTCGACATCGACGAGGTCGCGGTATTCGTTGGGCCATGGCGTGCGGAAGGGGTCCGGGTCGCGGTAGAGGTCGAGGCTCGGCACCTTGGTGAGGGTGACACCCTCGTCGAGTTCCGGATAGGGCTGGCCGGAAAACACCTCGACGGTGTGGCCGAGGTTGGTCAGCTCACGGCTGAGGTGGCGGACGTAGACGCCCTGCCCACCGCAATGCGGCTTGCTGCGGTAGGACAACAGTGCGATGCGCAACGCGCGCCTCCGATGAAATAACTGGAACGTGTTTCTATTATGCCGGACCGGACTGTTAGCCTTTACCTGCGGTCCATTGGCAATTCTCGGGTGTGATCAGGCCCTTTCACGCCTCCGAAGGGAGAGATCTTGGCCACGTTGAATTCACTGACGTACGACGACCTCGGATCTGCAGCCCAACGGGATCGTCGTCGGCGCATTCTTGACGCCACCATCGCACTCGCCTCCCAAGGCGGATTCGATGCCGTGCAGATGCGCGCGGTCGCCGAGCGGGCCGATGTCGCCCTCGGGACGCTGTACCGATACTTCCCCTCCAAGATCCATCTCCTCGTCTCGGCACTTGCCCGGCAGTTCGAAGAGACCCAGGCGATGATCGACCGTCGCCCGATCCCCGGTGACAACGCCGAGGAACGGGTCAAGTTCGTACTCTCCCGCGCCACCCGTGGCCTGCAGCGAGAGCCCAACCTGACCGAGGCGCTCACTCGTGCGTTCATGTTCGCCGACTCCTCGGTTGCCAGTGAGATCCACACCGTCGGGCTGCAGCTGACCACGATCATCAACAAGGCGATCGGTGGGACCGACTACGTCGAGAACACCGAACCCACCGAGGAAGAGATCGCGATCGCCCGGGTGATCAGCGACGTCTGGCTCGCCGCGCTCGTCTCCTGGGTCACCGGCCGCGCCACCGCCCAGGAAGTCGCCGAACACATCGATGTCGCAATCAGACTTCTCTTCCGCTGACCCGTCCCGTAGGTCCCGTTTTTTACGCTGACCCGGCGCGTACGTGCGCGTTTTCAGCGTTGACCCGGCCCGTCTGAGCACTCGACCTGTACGTACGGGCCGGGTCAACGCCCGAAAACTGCGCGGATGAGCCGGGTCAGCGTTAAAAGACTCAACCACCGAAGGCGTGGGTTGCCGTGACCCCGCCGTCGACGGCGATCTCGGCGCCGGTGGTGTAGCCGCTCTCGTCACTGGCGAGGTAGACGTACAACGGAGCGATGTCGGCGGGGGTGCCGACGCGCTTCATCGGGACCTTGCCGGCGCCGTACTCCATCGCGGCGTCGCCACCGTGCTCGCGGGTCATGCCGGTGTCGATCATGCCCGGGTGCACGGAGTTGACCCGGATGTTCTTGCGGCCGAGCTCGAGGGCGGCCGACTTGGTCATCCCGCGGATCGCGAACTTCGTGCCGGCGTACGCCGCCAGGCTGCCCATCCCCGCCAGTCCCTCGACCGAGGAGCAGTTGATGATCGAGCCCTGCTTCTGCGCCTTCATCGTCGGGATCACCGCGCGCATGCCGAGGAAGCAGCCGAGCTGGTTGACCCGGAAGACCAGGTTGTAGTCGTCCATCGCCATGTCGTGGATCTCGCCGAAGCGCAGAACGCCGGCGTTGTTGGCCAGCACGTTGACCGGGCCGAACCGCTCGTTGAGCTCCTCGACCAGGGCGGTCCAGGACGCCTCGTCACTGACGTCGTGGTGCCGGAAGTACGCCGCGTCACCGAGGTCCGCAGCGAGCTTCTCGCCGGGCTCATCGGCCACGTCCGCGATGACCACCTGCGCCCCTTCGGCGACGAACGCCCGGACGATCGCCTCACCCTGTCCCTGTGCGCCGCCGGTCACGATCGCGCGCTTGCCTGTCATTCGAGCCATGGTTGTTCTCCTGGAATGTGGTGTGGATCAGCCGAGCGACATGTCGGCTGCGAACGACAGCGCGGGATCGCGAGTCGCGAAGTAACCACCGAGATTTGCATCGAGATCGGCGAGGTCGAACACGTCCGCGCTGGAGGCGAACGTCTTCTCGACGACCGGTGCGGCCATCAGCGACACCTGTCCGCCGTACACGATGAACACCTGAGCGTTGATCCCGTCCGCGGCCGGCGACGCCAGATAGGCGACCAGCGGTGCGACATGGTCAGCCGAATAGGGATCGACGGCCTTTCCCGAGTCGTCGGCACCGAAGACGTCAGCCGTCATCGCCGTACGCGCCCGGGGACAGATCGCGTTGGCGCGGACGCCGGCACGTGAGAGCCCCCGCGCCGTCGACAACGTCAGCGCCGCAATGCCGGCCTTGGCGGCCGAGTAGTTGGCCTGGCCTGGAGAGCCGACCAGGAACGCCTCGGAGGCCGTGTTGATGACCCTGCCGTAGATCGGGGCGTCGGCGGCCTTCGACTTGGCCCGCCAGTACGCCGCGGCATTGCGCGAGAGCAGGAAGTGACCGCGCAGGTGGATCTTGATGACCAGGTCCCACTCGTCGTCGGTCATGTTGAAGAGCATCTTGTCGCGGGTGATCCCGGCGTTGTTGACGACGATGTCGAGCGACCCGAAGCCATCGACCGCGGCCGCAACCATCGCGTCGGCCGTGGCCCGTTCACCGACGTCCCCGGCGACTACCGCGACCTCACCGCCGATCGACCGGATCTCCTCGGCGGCGTCATCGGCAGCCCCGGGCAGGTCGTTGATCACGACGCGCGCGCCTGCCTTGCTCAGGGCCAGCGCCTCCGCGCGGCCCAGGCCGGCGCCGGCTCCGGTGACGACGGCTACGAGCCCGTCCAGGGACAAGGGATTCGTCACGCTCTGCTCACTCACTGACGATGCTGATCGCGGACTTGGGGCAGGACGCGACGGCCTGCTGGATGCGGTCGCGGTTCTCGTCGGTCACCACTTCGATGTCGATCTGCAGGAAGTCGTCGTCGTCGATCCTGAAGACGTCCGGGGCGAGCGCTTCACACAGCGCGTTGGATTCACACAGGTCGAAGTCGACCTTCACCTTCTCCATCGTTGCTTCTCCTAGCTGCTTCCGGGCGGGCCGGCCATCTTGCGATGGTCCCAACTCGCGATCTTGTCGGGCTCGACGATGACGCCGACGCGTTTGTGGGCTTGCTGGCTGACCAGCTCGTCGCCGAAGTCACCCAGGTCGACACCGTTGGCCATCTGCTTCGCGACACGCGCGCCGAGGGACCGGATGTCGTCGTACTCCTCGACCAAGCGGGCGCGTCCGGTGACGGTCACACCGCGCAGCTCGAAGTAGTCCTCGCCGTCCTCGACCAGGCAGGTGATCCGCGGATCCCTGCGCAGGTTGAGGATCTTCTGCGAACGGCCGTAGGTCCAGAACGCGATCCGCCCCTCGTCGACGACGTAGAACAGCGTGGTCAGGTGGGGTTCGCCGGCCGGACCGATCGTGCCGACCTGCACCTTCATCGAGCCGCCCAGGAAGTCGGTGACCTCCTGGTCCGACATCTGTACGGCGTTCCGGCTGCTCGCCATCTAGGAACCTTCCGAGGAGTGTCCGGGGAACAGCGACTGCTCCGGGTGCACGATCGTTGCGGCGTTGTTCACGGCGGTCGCGACCTCACCGAAACCGACGGCGATCAGGCGGACCTTGCCGTCGTACTCGGTGATGTCGCCGGCGGCGAACACCCGCGGCACGTTGGTGCGCATCGCGGTGTCGACCTTCACGTGTCGCTTGTCGAACTCCACGCCCCAGTCCTTCATCGCGGCGAGGTCAGCGATGAAGCCCAGTGCGGCGACGACAGCCTGCGCGGGCCGGGACACGACGGAGCCGTCCTCGAGCGTGATCTCGACCTTCTCGATGTGGGAGTTTCCAATCAGGGCGGTCACCTGCGCCTTGGTGATCACCTCGGTCCTGCCTGCGAGCACGGCGTCGACGGTGGCCTGGTGCGCCCGGAACGCGTCGCGGCGGTGCACGAGCGTGACGGAGGCGGCGATCGGCTCGAGGTGGTGAGCCCAGTCGAAGGCACTGTCGCCGCCGCCGACGATGATGATGTCCTTGCCGGCGTACTCGTCGAACGAAGGCACGAAGAAGACCAGCCCGCGCCCTTCCCAGCCTTCGCCGCAGGGCAGCGCACGCGGAGTGAACTTGCCGATGCCGGCGGTGATGATCACGACCTTGGCGTTGACGACGGTCCCGTCGTCGAGGCCCATCACGACGCCTTCGTCTGATGCCACGAGGCTGTTGGCCGTCCGGTCCAGGAGGTACGTCGGATCAGCTGAGGCCGCTTGCCTGACCAGCTCGTTGACCAGCTCGCGTCCCTTGATGTTCACGAATCCGGCGACGTCGAGGATCGCCTTCTCCGGGTAGAGCGCGGAGACCTGTCCGCCCAGCTCGGGCAACGAGTCCACGAGCGTCACGCTGAGGCCGCGGAAGCCTGCGTAGTAGGCGCCGAACAGGCCGGCCGGCCCAGCCCCGACAATCAGCAGGTCGGTGTCCACGATCGGGCTCACCGCCCCTCCTCTCGGTCCATGTCAGCCTCTCCATCCGGGGCTCGGACTATAACGTGTTCTAGTTTTATATCAGAACGCATCCATGTTGGACACGACCCAGTCACCACCACCGCGCGTCAACGTGACGACGACGCGGTTCTGGTCGAACTGTTGCTTCTTCGTGCCGGCCCTCGAGGTGACCTGGTCGACGAACACGAGGGCCGTCGCCTTGTTGGCCGTCAGCGAGATCAGCGAGGTGGCCACGATGCTCGCCTTGAGGATGAGCTTCTTGTTCACCGTCTGAGCCTTAACTCCGGCCATCACCTTCTGGTACTGCTTGCTGAAGTTCGGCGTCATGCCGGCTTCGGCCATCTTCATGTTGGCAGCAAGCGAGGTGTAGCCGTAGGACAGCGCGTTCTGGGTGAGCTTCGACGCCGCCTGCATCGCCGCCGATCGTGCCGTCTCCGAGGTCAGCTCGCCGTTGGGCGCCTCGTCCTTGCGGTGGTTGACGCGTACGCCGAGCACGATGCAGGTCGCCACCAGGGCGAGCACGAGCAGCCCGAGCACGGCGGTGAGCGACCTGCTCTGCAGGAACGGCGTGTCGGCGGTGAACGACGGCTTTGGAGATGTCGGCGTAGCAGCCGGGTCCGGCACTGCTTCTGGCGTCGGGTCCGGCGTTGGGTCTGGCGTCGGCTCCTGATCGACCCACGTGGCGTCCTCGGCCGCTGTCAGGTCCGACTGGCAGTAGCGGCACTTCACCGCTGCGGCCTTGATCGTCTCGGCGCAGAAGGGACAGAGCTTCTCGTCAGGTTTCATCGCGCTCATCCCACGAACTGCAGATCACTGAGGAGCCAGGCGCCACGGGTCCGGACCATGCTCAGCTGGATCCGCCAGTAGCGCGGTTGCAGGACGCCCTTGGTCGCCTTGTTCTTGACCTGGCTGTCCGCGGCGACGAACAACGTTGCCTTGTTGGCACTGATGTCACCGATCGAGACCTGGAGGACCTTGCCGGTCGAGACCGACGTGGCCTGCTGGGCGGCCGCCTTCATCTCCACCTTGGACTTGTTGTACTGCTGCTTGAACGACCCGGTCGCGCCCTTGAGCACCTTGGCGATCTGCGGATCCATGTTCTTGTAGTCGACATCGAGGAACGCCAAGGTCTCGGCGCGGCCTGCGGCGGTCACGGCGGCGTACTGGTCGGTGAGCTTCTCGGCCGAGCTCTTGCCGGGCACGACGGCCGCTCCCTTGGCGAGGATCAGCACGACGCCGACGACCAGAATGAGCACGACGAGGGCGAGGACGCCGTTGAGCGCGCCTGGAAATCCGGAGCCACGCGACTGCGTCGGCTCGTTGTCGGAAACCGTCACTCGCCGCTCACCGGACCCACGAGCATCCACTGCCAGGACTTGTCACCGAACACGGTATGCCTTCCGAGCGTCAGATTCTGATCGACCTCACCGGTCTTAGCGTTGTATGGAGCAACACGATAGTCCGGACCGACCGAACCGGCCGCGCCGACGGCCGGGGCGTACTTCGTGCCTCGCATGTTGAGCGGCGGACCGGACTTGCAGACTGCATGGAACACCGGCTTGGTCGTCGTGTCGGTGCCCGGGCGCCAGTCCTTGGGCGGGATGTAGCCGTCGGTGCACGGAGGCACCGCGTAGTTGAGCTGCAGGTTGATGTGGCCGTAGCCGTCACCCGGAGTACCGGTGAACCCGTTGGAGATGACGCTGGGGAACGTGACGAGGAGCTGCTCGAGTGCCGGCAGCCGCGCGGTGACGACCTGGTTGACGGTGACGAGGTTGCCGATGAAGACCGGCAGCGTCGGCTCCAGGCCCTTGAGCAGCGAGTCGACCTCCTTCACCGCAGGAGTGCCGCCCTGCAGGATCGTACGGAGGTCGGCATCGCTGCCCCGCAAGGTGCCGGACAGGGCCGCCAGGTTGCGGGCGAACGAGCGGATGTTCGCGCTGTTGGCCCGCTGGGTGGCGAGCACGGTCTTGCCGGTGTCGAGCAGCTGGATGGTCGCCGCCTCGTTGGTGCGTGCGTCGTTGATGAACTTGCTGCCCGAGTCGACGAGCTTCTGGAGCGGCTCTGCGGTGTTGCGGAACATCGTCCCCAGCTCGGCCACCACCGTAGAGAGGTTGTTGCGGTCGACGGAGTTGACGAACGAGTTCAGGTTGATCAGCAAGGTGTCGGTCGAGGTGGGAATGCTGTCCGCGTTCCCGGCGATGGTCGTGCCCTGCTTGGCGAACGGGCCAGCGGCGCTCTTCGGCTCGAAGTCGAGGTACTGCTCCCCCACCGCCGACAGGTTGTGCACGAAGACTGCGGAGTCGGTCGGGAGCCTGGTCCCGGGCTTCATCGAGATCCGAACGCGCACACCGCTCGGGATCACGTCGGTGCCGACTACCTTGCCGATCGCGACGCCCCGGTAGTCGACCTCGCTCCCGACGTAGAGGCCACCGGAAGCGGGCAGCGTCGCGCTCATCTCGAAACCACGTCCGAGGACCTTGTCGACCAGGCCGAGATAGCTGGCCGCGACGTACACGATGCCGACAGCACTGAGGATCAGGAACGCGAGCAGCCGGACCTTGATGCCACGTTTCATCCGAGACCACCTCCGAACAAGCCGCCGTTTGTGGTGCTGCTCCCTGGAGAGGACGTGCTTTCCTTCCCGAGGAGGCCCGGCAACAGTCCCCCGAGGGTCGGCAGGCCGATCCCGCCCAGATCGGGCAGTCCCGGCGAGCCGCCGGTGCCCGGCCCAGCCGACCCTCCGGGGGTCGTCCGGTCGCACAGGATGCTGAGCGGAACGAGGGCGCACAGCTGCGTCAGCACGGTTGCGTCGAGGGTCTTGCAGATGGCGGCGAGCGGGGTCTTCTCGCACGTCGTCAGGACGTCGCCGAGCGAGACCGGCAGGTCAGCAGGCGAGATCAGGTCGTTGAGGTCGAAGTCGATGTGGAACAGCGCGTTCGCGTAGTCACCCATCGCGATGTTGGCCGCTTCCTTGGGGAACGGGAACGCCGCCATGAAGGTAAGCCCGTTCGGGAGGGCGTCGCCCGCGTCTGCGAGCTTCGTCAGGACCGGCTGCAGGTGCTTGAGCGAGGCGACGATGTTGTCCTTGCTGCCGTTGAGCACCTGGGTGCCGACGGTGCCGAGCTTGTCGAGCTGGCTCAGCATCGCGATCAGCGACTTGTGCTGCTGGTTGAGCACCTTCAGGGCAGGGCCGACCGCGTCGAGCGCGGAGCCGATCGTCGCCTTCTCCTTGTTGAGTGTGGAGGCCAGCCTGTCGATCGAGGACATCGCGCCGAGGATGTCGTTCTTCTGCTGGTCCAGCGTCCCGACGAGGTCGTTGACCTTGAGGAGTACGTCGCGCAGGTTGTCCGTGCGCCCGGTCATCATGTTGTTGAGCTCGGTGCTGATCGTCTTGAGCTGCGCGACCCCGCCTCCGCTCAGGAGGAACGACAACGCACCCAGGACCTCCTCGACCTCAGGGTTCCGGCCGGTGCTCGCAAGCGGGATGTTCGCGCCGTTGACCATCGTGCCCTTGGCCTGTCCGGCGGCCGGCGCGATCAGGGCGACGTACTTCTCGCCGAGCAGGCTGGTCTGCCTGATGTCGGCAGTGGTGTTCGCCGGCAGCTGCAGGTTCTTGCGGACACGCATGGTGATCCGTGCGTGCCAGCCGACGCGCTCGACCGAAGTGACGTCGCCGATCGGAACGTCGTCGACCATCACCGCCGTACGCGGGACCACGCTGAGCACGTCGGCGAAGTCCGCGGTGATCAGGATGGAGTCGCCCTTGCTGGCGTGGCTTCCGCCGGGGAGCGGCAGGTCGTAGGCGCCGTTGAACTCGCAGCCCGTGAGCGCCAGCACGCCGAGGAGCACCCCGACCACCAGCTTCGTGCTCCGGCCTCTCATGACGCACCTCCGAGCAGGCCGCCGAGGCTGCTCGTCGGCTTGTTGTTGCCGAGATCCGGCGTGGTGGTGGTCCGGCCGGCGCCGACGCTGGAGGTGCCGATGTTGGTCAGGTTGGTGATCTGCTTCAGCAGGGCACACACGGCGGCCGGTGAGCCCACACCCGCGTTCGTGATCACGTCGCACAGGATGTTGCCCAGGCTCTGGGCGCTCGGTCCGACCTGCACGCGGGAGCCGATCGAGCCGGTCTTGGGGTCGAAGGCAAGGGCCAGGTTGTTCAGGCCCAGCGGCCCGAGCTGGAGGGCGATCCCGAGCGCCTTCTGCTCCTTGGCGACCGTGCCGAGCACGGTGCTGAGCTCCTTCACGTCGGACTCGACCATGCCCTTGTTGTCGTGCACGAAGGTCCGCACCACTCCGACCGCGCGAGCCAGCGCGGCCAGCGCCGACTGCAGGTCGCCACGCTCCCCCGCGAGCTCGGACGACACCCCGGCAAGACTGGCCATGAACTTGTTGACCACGTCGTCGTTCGCGGCGAGGGTCTGCGTCAGCTCGGCGAGCTGTCGGATGGAGTCGAACAGGGGTCCGCTGTTGTTGCCGAAGGTCTGCACGGCCGCGGACAGGTTCAACAGCATCTGGTTGGCGAGCTTGCCCTTCCCCCTGAGCGCATTCGCACCGGCGCTCAGCACCGAGTCGAGGGCGCCGTTCTTGTTCGCGCCGTTGGGTCCGAGCGCCGTGCTGAGGTCCGAGAGGCTGCGGTAGATCCGGTCGAGCTCGATCGGCGAGGCACTGCGGGACAGCGGGATGTCGCCGCCGTCGACCATCACTGCGCCGGAGGTGTACGCCGGAGTGATCTGCACGAAGCGGTCGGCGACGAGGGTCGGTGTGACGATGGCCGCTCCGGCATTGGCCGGGAGCTTGTACTCCCCGTCGTACGACATGTCGACGCGGACGCTGTCGCCCTGCGGGATCACCGCGGTGACCTTGCCGATCTTCACGCCCATCACCCGGACCTCGGAGCCCTTGTAGATGCTCACTGCGCGCGGGAAGTGTGCGGTCAGCGTGCGGGTGTCGGACCCACGCGTGAAGACCAGGAAGGCTGCCACCAGGACCACGATGGCCATGCCGGCTGCGAGCCAGCGCCCGTTGATGCGATCGATCATCATGCTCACCTGCTCCCCGGAACGAACTCGCCGGTTGCGAGGCCGACGAGGTTCGGCACGTAGGCATCGAACCAGGGCCCGGTGGCCACCACGTTGATCAGGACCTGTGCGTACGGCGCGAGGTTGTGCAGCGTCTCCTGCAAGAGGTTGTCGCGCTTGCGCAGGAAGACCGTCGCGTCATGCAGGTCGGCGAGTGCCTTGCCGATGGTCTTCTGGTTGTCGGTGGCGACCCCGCGAAGCGTGACGGCCAGGGTGTTGGCATTCACCAGCAGCGAGTGGATCGCCTGCCGACGCTGTTGCAGCTCGTTGAAGATCAGCTTCGCCTGCTTCATCAAGGTGACCAGGTCGCCCTTGCGGTCGGCGAGCAGCTTGGTGACATGGTCGGCATGCGAGAGCAGGTCCTGGATCGAGCTGTCCCGGGAGGCGATCGTCCTGGACAGCCTCGAGAGGCCGGTGAAGCTCGACTCCACCTCGGGGCTTGCCGAGTTGATCGTGCCCGCGAGCGTCGTCAGGGCCTTGGCCAGCTGGGTGGTGTTGATGCTCTCGGTCGTCGTGGTCAGTTCGTTCAGCGTGCTGACGATGTCGTACGACGCACTCGTATGGCTCAACGGGATGGTGCCGCCGGTGGGCAGCTGACCGGAACCCTTCGGCGTCAGGTTGAGGAACTTCTCGCCGAGCAGGTTGAGGACTTCGACCGAGGCCGTGCTCTCCGGGCCGAACGAGACGCCGTGCACATCGAAGTCCACCCGGACCTTGTTGCCCTCGATCTTCAGGGCGTCGACACGGCCGACCCGGATACCGGCCACCTGCACCATGCTGCCCTTGGCCAGACCACTCGCGTCGGTGAACTCGGCGTGGTAGTTCGTGCCCCGGAAGCCAGGGAACTTCTGCAGGTTGAACGCGGCCGCCATCACCAGCAGCAGCACGGCAAGGCTGATCGCGCCCATGCGCATCAGGGACGCTTCGGAGTGGCGGGCCATCAGCTGCACCTCTTCGCGGTGCTGTGGAAGCTGAGGTCGTTGAGCTGGTTCTGGATGGCACTCAGGCCAGGAATGTTGAGGAACTTCGGCAGGATGATCCGGCCGGTGAAGTCACAGAGGTAGTAGTTGTACCAGGAGCCGTAGCTGCCGATCCGGACCTGCTTGGCGAACAGCTCGGGCAGTCGATGCAGGGCTTCGTCGAGCACGGCCTTGTTCTTCGGCTTTGTCAGGATCGCCATCACCCGTTGGAGCTGGACGATGTCGCTCTTGAGATAGGGCCGGCTCTGCGTCAGCAGGTCCGCAAGGTCGGCCGTCAGCGTCGAGATGTTCTGCAGCGAGGACCCGATGACGTTGCGGTCCTTGGCCAGGTTGCCGAGCCACTGCCGGAGCTGGACGACGAGTGAGTCGAGCTCCTTGTGATGGTCATCGACCGTGCCGAGCAGCGAGGAGAGGTTCTTGACCACGTCACCGATCAGCTGGTCCCGGTCGGCCAGGGAGTTCGTCAGCGAAGCGGTCTTGGAGAGCAGGCCCTGGATCGTGCCGCCCTCTCCCTGCAGGACCCTGACGAGGTTGAGGGACAGCTCGTTCACGTCGTGCGGGCTGAGCGCCTGGAAGAGCGGCTGGAAGCCGTTGAACAGGTCGGTGAGGTTCAGCGAGGGCGTCGTGTGGCCCAGCGGAATGGTGCCATTCGACGCGAGTTTCGGCGCTCCGGCCTCGCCCTCGCTCAGCGCCAGGTAGCGGTCACCGACGAGGTTCAGGAACCTCACATCGGCCCGGGTCGCGGTGGTCACAGGTACGTCGTTGCGGACCTTGAAGCTGACCATCGCCGCGCTGCGGTCGTGGATCTCCACGCCGCTCACCTGACCGACGGAGACGCCGGCGACCCGAACGTCGTCGCCCTTCTTCAGCATGCTCGCGCTGCTGAAGAGCGCGTGATAGCTCGTCTCGCCGCCCAGACCGAAGTGACCCATGATCACAGCGAGCAGGCCGGTGACCAGGATCGAGGCGAGGGTGAAGATGCCGAGCTTGATGCCGGCGACCATGGTCTTCGTATTGCGGGCGTTCATCACTTCCCCCCGGGTTCGTCGAGGTCGCTGCCATCAGGGAGCGGACGATAGGGGGCCGGGAACGGCGGGTTGTTGGGCAGGCCGAGACACCACGGGCCATGCCCAGCCGCGCCGTAGACCGGCCGGTCCGAGGCGTTGTAGGCGCGCCTCTGCACAGCGTCGAGGGTCATCGACTGGCGAACCCGGTTGCCCCGGAAGATCTGGGCCAGCTGCTTGGCGTACCTGTCCGAACCCTCGAGCAGGCACGGGAACTCCGGGGAGTAGGTGTCGAGCAACTGCAGCAGCGGCGCGGCCAGCTGACCCTCACGGACGATGCCGGGACCGTTCTCCTTCAGGATCGTCGTGCCCGTCGAGGCCAGGCTGGTGATGCTGGTGATGAACTCACCGAACTGGACCTTCCGCGATGCGATGGTCCGGGCCGTCGTCGTCGCGTTGCGGAGCAGCTTGATCAGGTCGGGAGCGGCCAGCGCATAGGTGTTGGACACCTGGGCGAGCTGGACCAGGTCGTGCTTGAGCGTCGGCAGGTGCTTGTTGAACGTGGTCAGGTAGGCGTCGAGGCTGTCGAAGGTCTTGCCCAGGTTCTCGCCGCGGCCCTGGAGCGCGGTCGCGAGCGCGTGCAAGGTGGTGTCGAGGTCGGCCGGCCTGATCGAGCGCAGCAGCGGGAACAGGTTGGCCAGGATGTTCTCCAGCTCAACGCTGTTGGACACCATGCTGGCCGGGATGACCTGGCCGTTGTGGAGCGAGCTGCCCGACGGCGTCTTCGGGTCCACGAGGGAGACGTACTTCTGACCGAACAGCGTGGTCGGCAGGATCTGCACGGTCACGTTGCTCGGGATGTTCCTTGCCGCAGCGGGCTGGAGACCGAGCTTGATGACGGCGTGCTGCCCGTCCTGCCCGATCGAGCGCACCTGTCCGACGAGTACGCCGTGCATCCGCACGTCGCCGAACTTTGCCAGCTGCAGTCCGGCACGGTTGGCCTGGACGGTCACCATCGTGGTCGGGGTGAACTTCTTCTGGTAGACCGCGATCGACAGGGAGATCAGCGCCAGGATGACGATCAGGAAGCCCACTCCTGCAACGAGCAGCCTGTTGTGCTCGGCCTTGGTGTCGTGATGGATGTTCACCAGCATGCGATCACCCGGTGATCCGCACGGTGGTGGTCGAGCCCCAGATGGCGAAGCTCAGGAAGAAGTCGGCGACCACGACGGTCACGATCGAGGTGCGGATCGCCTGGCCGACGGCCGCGCCCACACCAGCGGGCCCCCCCGAGGCGGTGTAGCCGTAGTAGCAGTGGATCAGGATGATCGCGACCGCCAGGAAGATCAGCTTGCCGAACGACCAGAGGATGTCCTGGGGTGGCAGGAACTCCAGGAAGTAGTGGTCGTAGGTGCCCGCCGACTGCCCGTAGATCAAGGTGGTGATGAGCCGTGGCGAGAGGTACGACGCGGACAACGCGACGATGTAGAGCGGGATCACCGCGATGAAGCCCGCGATCATCCGGGTGGTGACCAGGAACGGCAGCGACGGGATGCCCATCACCTCGAGGGCGTCGATCTCCTCGGAGATGCGCATCGCGCCGAGGCGGGCGGTGTAGCCACACCCGACGGTCGCCGCGAGCGCGATCGAGGAGACCAGCGGCGCGACCTCGCGGGTGTTGAAGTACGCCGAGATGAACGCGGTGAACTTGGCGACGCCGATCTGGCTCAATGACGCATAGCCCTGGATGCCGACCTCGGTGCCGGCGAAGAAGGCGAGGAACGCGATCACCCCGGCCGTGCCGGCGATCAGGGACAGCCCACCGACTCCGAACGCGACCTCGGCGAGCGTGTTGAGGACCTCACGCCGGTAGCGGGTGATGGCTCGCGGCGTCCAGGCCAGCGCCTTGACGTAGAAGAGCAGCTGGTCGCCGTACTGCTCGAGGCGGGCGCGGCGTTCCTTGACCAGCGCGAGGCCGAGCTCTCCGATGATCGCCATCTCAGACGCCGCTCTGAGGCACGAGCTGGAAGTAGATGGCCGTGATGATCGAGTTCAGGAAGAACAGCAGCATGAACGCCAGGATCACGGACTCGTTCACGGCGCGTCCGACTCCGCTCGGCCCACCGCCGGCGTTGAGGCCCTTGTAGGCGCCGACGATCGCGGCCAGGAAGCCGAAGACCATCGCCTTGACCATGCTGATGTAGAGGTCGGGCAGCGATGCGAGCGCGGTGAACGAGGACAGGAACGCCCCGGCCGAGCCGCCCTGGATCACGACCGTGAAGAAGTAGCCACCGCCGATGCCGGCGCCGATCACGAGGCCGTTGATCATCAGTGAGACGAACACGGTGGCGAGCGCCCGGGGGACGATCAGGCGCTCGATCGGGTCGATGCCGAGGACTTCCATCGCGTCGATCTCTTCGCGGATCTTGCGCGCTCCCATGTCGGAGCAGATGGCCGATCCGGCCGCGCCCGCGATGATCAGGGCGGCTGCGATCGGTGCTGCCTCGCGGACGACGGCGAGCACTGCGGTCGCGCCGGCGAACGACTGGGCACCGAGCTGACCGGTGAGGTTGCCGACCTGGAGGGAGATGACCGCGCCGAACGGGATCGAGACCAGGATCGTGGGCATCAGGCACACGCTGGTGATGAACCAGGCCTGCTCGATGAACTCACGCCACTGGAAGGGGGTGGTGAACACCTTTTTCGTGACGTCGGCGACCATGGCCGCAATTTCTCCGGGCCCGCGAAGCAAGGACGCAGCAGAAACCGCCACCCCAGACCTCCCGATTCCGACTCCCCGTGCCGTTGACCGGCCGTCACAATCTAGAACGTGTTCTTGTTCCTGACAACCCGCGTCTTACGGAACGCGACTCCGGCTCCGCGATCCGGTTATCCCTTCCTACGGTGAACGACGTCGGGTACGTCAGGTCACGCGTGACGCGGTGGCCATGGCCGGCTTGGGGTTTTCAGACCTGGACCGGGGGCTGGCCCACCGGGCTCGCCGGGCTCACCTGGCCCCGGCCTCCATCATCTGCCGGAGCTCCTTCTTCAGGTCCCTGATCTCGTCTCGCAGCCGGGCGGCGACCTCGAACTGGAGCTCGGCGGCAGCGTTGTGCATCTGGTCGGTGAGCTGCTGCACGAGCTCGGCCAGGTCGGTGGACGGCAGCCCGGCCAGATCGGGCATCCGCTGACGGTCCTGACCCAGCTTGGACAGCCCGGGAACCGGTGCCTTCTTGCTGCGGTCGCCGCGAGCACCGGTGCCCTGCCAGGTGGCGAGCAGCTCCTCGGTGTTCTCGTCCTCGCGGGCGAGCATCTCGGTGATGTCGGCGATCTTCTTGCGCAACGGCTGCGGGTCGACGCCGTGTGCGGTGTTGTAGGCGACCTGCTTCTCGCGGCGCCGGTTGGTCTCGTCGATCGCCATCTCCATCGACGGGGTGATCCGGTCGGCATACATGAACACCTGGCCGGACACGTTGCGGGCCGCGCGGCCGATCGTCTGGATCAGCGACTTGTCGGAGCGCAGGAAGCCCTCCTTGTCGGCGTCCAGGATCGCGACCAGCGAAACCTCCGGCAGGTCGAGTCCCTCACGGAGCAGGTTGATGCCGACCAGCACGTCGTACTCCCCGAGCCGGAGGTCGCGGAGCAGCTCGATCCGCTTCAGGGTGTCCACCTCGGAGTGCAGGTAGCGGGTGCGAACCCCGGCCTCGAGGAGGTAGTCCGTCAGGTCCTCGGACATCTTCTTGGTCAGGGTGGTGACCAGGACACGCTCGTTCTTCTCGGTGCGGATGTTGATCTCGTGGATCAGGTCGTCGATCTGGCCCTTCGTGGGCTTGATGATCACCTCGGGGTCGATCAGCCCGGTCGGCCGGATGATCTGCTCGACGACATCCGGGACACCGTCGATGTTTCCGGCCTTGGCGAGCTCGTACTTCCCCGGGGTCGCGGACAGGTAGATCGTCTGCCCGACCCGGTCGAGGAACTCCTCCCACCGCAGTGGCCGGTTGTCCATCGCACTCGGCAGCCGGAAGCCGTGGTCGACGAGGTTGCGCTTGCGGGACATGTCGCCTTCGTACATCCCGCCGATCTGGGGCACCGCGACGTGCGACTCGTCGACGACGACGACGAAGTCCTCCGGGAAGTAGTCGAGCAGGCAGTTCGCCGCGCTCCCCCGTTGCCGGCCGTCGATGTGCATCGAGTAGTTCTCGATGCCCGAACACGAGCCGACCTGCCGCATCATCTCGACGTCGTACGTCGTGCGCATCCGCAGCCGCTGGGCCTCCAGCAGCTTGCCCTGCCGCTCGAACGAGCCGACCTGCTCCTCGAGCTCGGCCTCGATCCCCCGGATCGCCCGCTCCATCCGCTCCGGGCCCGCCACGTAGTGGGTGGCTGGGAAGACGTAGAGCTCCTTGTCATCGGTGATGATCTCGCCGGTGATCGGGTGCAGCGTCATCAGTCGCTCGATCTCGTCACCGAAGAACTCGACCCGGACCGCGTGCTCCTCGTAGACCGGGAAGATCTCGAGGGTGTCGCCCCGGACCCGGAAGGTGCCGCGGGTGAAGGACAGGTCGTTGCGGGTGTACTGGATCTCGACCAGATGACGGAGCACCTGGTCGCGGTCCATCTCCTCGCCGACCTTGAGCCGCAGCATCCGGTCGACGTACTCCTGCGGTGTGCCGAGGCCGTAGATGCACGACACCGTCGAGACCACGATCACGTCCCGGCGGGTCAGCAGCGAGTTGGTCGCCGAGTGCCGGAGCCGCTCGACCTCCTCGTTGATCGAGGAGTCCTTCTCGATGTAGGTGTCGGTCTGGGGGACGTAGGCCTCGGGTTGGTAGTAGTCGTAGTAGGAGACGAAGTACTCGATCGCGTTGTTGGGCAGCAGCGAGCGCAGCTCCGTCGCGAACTGCGCGGCGAGCGTCTTGTTGGGCTGCATGACCAGCAACGGTCGCTGCATCTGCTCCGCGACCCAGGCAACCGTGGCGGTCTTGCCGGTGCCGGTCGCACCGAGCAGCACCACGTCCTTCACACCGGCCTTCATCCGGGCGGTGATCTCCTTGATCGCCGTCGGCTGGTCGCCCGAGGGGATGTAGTCGGAAATCACCTCGAAGGGCGCCACCCGGCGCTCCAGGTCGGTCACTGGTCGCATGTTCTTCAGCGTACGGCGACCCACCGACAGCCGGAAAAACCAGGGCCCTGTCCTGGCACCAAACCCGGGTCGCCGGTGCGCAGAGACGTCGCGCGGAGACTTTCCGCTCAGGGCACTAGATTGACGTCGTGAAGCTGCTCATCGTCCTGCGCCGCACCCTGTTGACCATCTTCGGGGTCCAGGTGCTGCTCGCTGTCGGCCTCACCCTCGTCGACTCCTACCGGCGTCGCGGGAAGAAGTCCAAGCCGTTCCCCACCACCCCGCCTCACGAGGTCTCGGTCGGCGAGGGCAGTGTCACGACGTACACCTTCGGCCAGGACCTGTACGACGACATGCTCGCCGCGATCGAGGGCGCCCAGAAGCAGGTGCTCCTCGAGACCTACATCTGGAAGGGCGACGAGGTCGGCGAGCGCTTCAAGCAGGCACTGATCGACGCCGCGTCACGTGGCGTCGAGGTCTATGTCATCTACGACGCGTTCGCGAACATCGTGGTCTCGCCGCGGTTCAAGCACTTCCCGGCCAACGTGAAGGTGCTCAAGTACCCCGTGTACGGCGCGGGCTGGCGGTTCTTCGACCTCCGGCGCTACGGCCGCGACCACCGCAAGATCCTGGTCGTCGACGAGTCGGTGGCGTTCGTCGGCGGCTACAACATCGGGTCGGCGTACGCGACCGAGTGGCGTGACACGCACGCCAAGATCACCGGACCGGGCGTGTGGGACCTCAAGCGTGCGTTCGCCGACTTCTGGAACCTGCACCGCACCAAGCGCTTCCGGCGGAGCGAGCGGCCGTTGTTGATGACCACGGCGTCATCGTGGGACCCGCAGATCCGGGTGCACCGGAACCTGCCGCGACTGTGGATGTTCCCGATCAGGGCGATGTACCTCGAGGCGATCAACCGGGCGCACACCAACGTCTGGATGACGCACGCCTACTTCATCCCCGACGAGAACTTCATCGACACCCTCAAGGCGGCCGCCGAGCGGGGTGTGGACGTGCGGCTGGTGCTGCCGGCCAAGTCCAACCACATCGTCGCCGACTGGCTCTCGCGCGGTTACTTCTCCGCGATGCTCGCCTCGGGCATCCGGATCTTCCGGTTCAGTGACGCGATGGTGCACGCGAAGACGGCCACCATCGACGGCAACTGGTCGACGATCGGCACCGCCAACGTCGACCGGCTCAGCATGTCCGGCAACTACGAGATCAACATCGAGGTGATCGCGCCCGACCTCGCCAAGGAGATGGAGCGGATCTTCGAGACCGACCTCTCCAACTGCCTGGAGCTGGGGATCCCCGAGTGGGAGTCACGCGACGTCTACCGCCGCTTCACCGAGGCCCTGCTCGCCCCCCTGCGTCCACTGCTCTGACCGTCCTGTTCTGACTAAGGTGCGTGCATGCGTATCCGTCGTTTCAAGGACCTCCGGGGTGCGAACGTCTTCCTGACCGGCGCGGCCAGCGGGATCGGCCGGGCCACGGCCATCAAGGCCGCCGGGCAGGGTGCCACCGTCCACCTCACCGACCGGTTCGGCGACCTGCTCCAGGCGGTCGCCGAAGAGATCCGCTCCGCCGGTGGCCAGGTCGGCCACGTGTCGGCGGCCGATGTCGCCGACCACGATGCCGTGGTGGCCCTCGCGGGCGAGCTGACGGCCGAGTACGGCGCGATGGACGTGGTGATGAACATTGCCGGTATCTCCGCGTGGGGCACCGTCCAGGCCCTCGAGCACCAGACCTGGCGCAGCCTCGTCGAGGTGAACCTGATGGGGCCGATCCACATCATTGAGGAGCTGGTCCCGCCGATGATCGCGGCCGGCCGCGGCGGCCATCTGGTCAACGTGTCCTCGGCTGCGGGGATCATCGGGATGCCGTGGCATGCGGCGTACAGCGCCAGCAAGTTCGGGCTCCGGGGTGTCTCCGAGGTGCTCCGGTTCGACCTGGCCAGGCACGGCATCGGCGTCAGCCTGGTCTGTCCCGGAGCGGTCGCCACCCCCCTGACCCAGACGGTCTCGATCGCCGGCGTCGAGAAGACCAGCCGCTCGTTCCAGAAGGCCCAGGCCCGGTTCCACGACCACGCGGCGAGTCCCGAGCACGCGGCGGACGCGATCCTGAACGGCGTACGCCGCAACAAGTACTGGGTCTACACCTCCAACGACATCCGGGTCATCCATGCCCTGCAGCGCTACTTCCCGCCCGGTTACTCCGGGGCGATGAAGGTGCTCAACTACGGCGCGAACCGGGCGCTCCCCCAGGTCCAGAAGGCGACCCGCCCGACTGTCGCCGACCGGGCCGAGCAGTGACCGCGCGGATCGCACCGGGCGGCCTGCGCGAGACCGGGCCGGCGATCTGGGCGTTCAGCAGGATCGCGGGCCGGGTGACCGGCACCAACCCGCCCCACGTCTTCACCACCCTCGGCCGTGGTCGTGGGCTCTTCTGGGGGTGGCTGCACTTCGCCGGCAAGCTGATGCCCGGCGGGAAGCTGCCGCGCCGCGAGACCGAGCTGGTGATCCTGCGGGTCGCCCAGCTCCGCGGCTGCTCCTACGAGTTCGACCACCACGTCCGGCTCGGGCGGCGCGCGGGCGTGACGGCTGCGGACGTCGAGCGAGTCGTCAGCGGCTCGACCGCAGCTGGCTGGTCGAGCCAGGAAGGCCTGCTGATGCGGGCGACCGAGGAGCTGGTCGGCAGCCGCGATCTCGGCGACGAGACCTGGTCGGCGCTGCGGGCGACGTACGACGAACGCACGGTCATCGAGCTGCTGCTGCTGGTCGGCCACTACGACATGCTCGCGACCACCTTGATGACGCTCCGGGTCGAACCGGACACCTCGACCAGGCGCCCGGCTCGCGAGGGTTAGTCCGCGGCGACGCTGGTGTCGAGGTTCACCGTGTCGACCAGCCACTTGCCGCCGGACCTGACCATGCTCATCGAGATCCGCGGCTGGTCGACCTTCGGCTTGGACTCGGTCGCACTGGTGATCCGCTGGTCGACGAACAGCACCACCCGGACATGGCTGGTGTCGGTTGCGTCTGCGGCCCCGTCGACGACCGTGCCCCGTGAGGTCGCCTTCAACGAGGTGACCAGCGTCTTCACCGGCGTGCTCGCATCCTTGAAGTAGCTCCGGAACTTCGCCGTACCGGCATCGTCGATCCAGGCGAAGTCCCTGGTCAGGCTGCGGTAGTCGTAGCTGGTCATCTCGACGGCCACCTTGCGTGCGGTCGCCTCCGCGTCGTTGGCTGCGCTGGCCAGGCCCAGCGCTGCGTCCGCACGATCGCGTTGCTGGTGGGCCGAGTGCCACTCGATCCCGAACCCGATGAGCGCCAGCACGAGGAGCAGCACCAGCAGACCGGCCGCCCACGGCGGCACGGCCACCTTCTCCTCGAACTCAACTGCCTCGTCGACCACAGGTGTCATCCTTGCGGCGCGTGTGCCGCGCCCCGCTGGAGGGTGGAGAACGAGGCCGCACAGCGAGCGTCGGTGCGCATCGGGCGCTGAGAGGCGCGAGCGGAACGAACCGGCGTCCCGTAGTTGCACCGGTTGTCGGTCTGGCCGATGAGCCCCAGCTGGATGGACTTGTTCTTGACTGCACCGGACAGCACGCCGAAGCCGGGGACGTAGTTCGTCAGCAGCGCGCGCACCTCGGGGTCATGCGCGGCGAGCAGCTCGCTGAAGTCCACCCCGGTGTGCAGGAACCCCGGAAGCACCTTCTGGACCTCGCTGAGCAGCGACTGCAGGGTCGTGATCTGGCCGGGCGCGTTGTTCAGTGTCTTGCGCAGCTGCGGGTCGTAGCTCTTCAGGAAGGCGCCGAACTTCTTCGAGGACGTGGCGAGCTTCTCGATGCTCGAGGTGTTGTCGGTGCCGATGTCGAGCACGGTGCCGCCGTTGGTGAGCAGCCGGTTGGTCTGCGGCCAGTACTGCTGCAGCGTCTTGACCAGCAACGACCCCTGGTCGGTCAGCCTGCCGATGTCAGCACCCGTGCCGGCCAGGCCGACGCTGAGCTCGGTGAGCACCGAGTGCAGCTGCCTGTCGTTGACCTGGTCGAGCATCTTCTGGAGCGCGACGACGGTCGAGGCGAGAGTCTTCGGAACGTCGGTCGCGGCCGCCGGGATCCGGCTGCCGTTCTGCAGGTAGGGGCCAGCGGCCGAGTCGGGCTGGAAGTCGAGGTACTGCTCGCCGACGGGTGAGAGGCTCCGCACGATCGCCTTCGAGCTCCGCGGGATCTTGTCCGTCGACGTCAGTGTCACCTCAGCCTCGACACCGTTGCTCGACAGCCTGATGTCGGTGACCTTGCCGATCTTGACGCCGCGGTAGGTCACCGACGAGCCGACGTAGAGGCCACCGGTCGTCGTGAGCTCGACCACGATGTGCTTCGGTCGCGAGGTCAACGGCGTGTCCAGCACGGAGCCGAAGAGATAGGTCAGGCACACCAGGAACACCGCCGCGACGCCGATCGCGCTCTGGTAGAGCTTGTTGGTCAGCAGGCTCTTCATCAGCTGCCCCCCAGGCCCAGCAGGGCACCAAGGTCCAGGCCGGGGAGCGGGTTCCCGCCCAGTCCGCCGGGAAGACTGATCTGGGCCAGGTTGATCCGGATGCCGATGCCCGCGTAGTCACCGGGAACGACGCGGTTCAGATACTCACCGAGCTTGATCAGCGCGTTCATCGTCGGCACGAACTCCTCCTTCTGCGAGGCGAAGGAGGCCAGCACCGGATCGGTCTCGGCCAGGAGGTTCAGCAGCTGGGTCCGGGTCGCGGCCACGGTCGTGTTCGCCGTACTGCTGAACTTCTCGATCTCGGCGAGCAGCGTCGTGAGCCCGGACGTGTTGGCCCGCAGCACCTTGGCGGCCGGCGTGATCTGGCGTACGGCGCGAGCGATCGTGTTCTTCCGCTGGTGCAGGATCACCGACACCGAGGACAGCGCACGCAGTGCTGCGTCGAAGTCCGCGGTCGTCGCATTGGCCTGGGTCAGGAAGAGGTTGGCCTGGCCGAGCAGATCCCGGACCGTGTCCTCGCGGCCACCGAGCGCCTTGTTGGACTCCTCGGTGATCGTCTGCAGCTGGGCGAGCCCACCACCGTTGATCAGCAACGACGCCGATGCCAGCGAGTCCTCGACCGTCGGCGCCGTGCTCGTCACGTTGGTGCCCATCAGGGCGCCGTCCTTGAGCTCGGCTCCGCCGTCAGGGTTCGTCACGTCGACGAACAGCTCGCCGAGCGGCGTGGTGTAGCGGAGCCGGGCGGTGGCGCCCTGCCGCATGTGCGCACTCGTGCGGACCAACATGTCGGCCTGGGCCTTGAAGTCATGGACGGTGACGCTCTGCACCTTCCCGGCATCAACGCCGTTGACCTTGACCGTGGCACCCACCGCGAGGTTCAGCGCCTCGTTGAAGTCGGCCTTGAGCTCGATGGTCTGCCCGGACACCCCCGAACCGGGCAGCGGCAGGTCACCGAGGGTCGGCCCACAACCGCTGAGCAGGAGCGCGCCCACCACACCGGTGGCGGCGAGCGCTGCACTTCGGCGCTGCATCACTTGCCTCCCAGCAGCTGGTCGAGCAGATTGCTCACGCCGAGCGGATCGGTGCCGAAGGCGTTGCAGAGCGGAATCGGCAGGGCCGCGCAGATCTGGTCGAGGAATCCGCCGAGCGGGAGCAGGACCGTCGGGTTGATCCGCACCGTGATGCGACCGTTCTTGTAGGCCCGCTGCAGGTTCTGCAGCACCACCGGGAACTCGTTGAGGACCTCGACGATCTGCTGTCGACTCGACAGCACCTGTTTCGCGACGCCGGTGGTGTTGTTCAGCGTCTTCACGATCGAGGCCTTGTTGGTCCTGGTGAACTGCGCCACCACCTCGACGGCCTGGCTCAGGCTGGTCAGTGAGGTCCGGAAGTCACCACGCTCGGCGGCCAGCAGCTGGCTCGCCTCGGAGACCTGCTGGATGAACGTCCGCACGGTTGCCTGGTTGTCGGCCAGGGTCGTGGTGAGGTTGTCCAGCGCGAGCAGCGTCGACGTCAGGTTGTTGCGCTCGCCCGCGACGCCGTTCACCGCTGCACTCAGCGAGTGGATCGTCTTGTTCAGCTTGACCCCGTTGCCGTCGAGTGCGTGGGACTGGACGGCCAGGGTCCGCTTCACCGCATCCCGGGTCGCCTTCGAGCCGGAGATGCCGGTCGCGAAGGTGTTGAGGGCGGCGAGGACCTGGTCGAAGTCGACCGGTGTCCTGGTCCTGTCCTCGTTGATCACCGTGCCGGCCGTCATCCTCGGACCGGCGTGGTAGACCGGCGTCAGCTCGACGTACCGGTCGGTGGCGACGGAGCGGGACACCACGACGGCGCCGGCGTTCGCCGGGATCGCCTGGCCGTCGTTGATCTCCATCGTCACCCTGACGTCTGCGCCCTGGGGCGTGATCGAGACGACCTTCCCGACGGGTACGCCGAGGATGCCGACGTCGTTCCCGACAAAGAGACCAGCGGAGTCGTTGAACAGCGCCGAGACCCTGAACGTGCCACCACCCAGCCGTCCGCAGCCCGAACCCGCGACGAGCAGCACGACCGTCAGCAGCAGTGCGATCACGCGCTTCATGAGCAGTTCCCCATCTTGCAGAGAACGTCGTCCGGCGGGATCGCCGGTGCCGGGGCGCCGAGATCGACCCACGGCCCGTTGCCGCTCGCGTTGGTGAGGTACCGGATGCTCGGTGCCATCACGTCGAGCACATGCTTGAGCGCCTTGTCCTGCGCGCGAAGGGTCGTGAGCACCAGGTTCAGGTTCGACAGGGCGGGCTGGATGTCGGCGCGGCTCCTGGTGATGACCCCGGTCAGGTTGGTCGACAGGGCAGTTGTCTCCACGAGCAGCTTGTGGATCGCGGCACGTCGGGCAGTCACCTCGCCGACGACCAGGTTGGTCTGCTTCATCAGCTGAATCAGGTCGGCGCTGCTGTCGGACAGCTGGTTCGTCACGCTCTGCGCCGCGGTCAGCAGCTGGCCGGTCTGGTCGGACCGGGCAGCGACCGCGTCGGAGAGCCGGGCGACGCCGGTCAGCGCCGGCCCGATGTCGTCCTCGGCCGGGCCGATCGTGTCGGTGATGGCGGTGAGCATGTTGGCCAGGGCGACCGGGTCCAGCTTCCCGAGCTGGGAGTTCCCCTTGTCGAGCACGTCCTGGAGGTTGTACGGGACCGACGTACGCGACACCGGGATGGTGTCGTTGGCCAGCGAGCCGCCACCCAACGGATCGAGCTGGAAGTAGTGGGTGCCGAGCAGGGTCGCGACCTTCACGGTGCCGGTCGTCAGGGACCCGAGCCTGATGCCGTTCTTGACGGTGAACCGGACCTTCACCTGGTCGCCGTCGAGTGAGACGCTCCGGACCTGGCCGACGGAGACGCCGGAGATCTCCACGTCCTCTCCGGACTTCAGACCGGCGGTGTTCTCGATCATCGCGGTGTAGGTCGAGTGACCGAACGGGACGATGCTGACCACCACGAGCACGATGCAGACCAGCAGCCCCACCGCGAACGCAACGAGGCCCAGCCTGAACGGGTCCTGGTTCTCCAGCCTCTTCACTGGCACCTTCACTGGCATCGTCACTGGCACCTTCACTGGCACACCTTCGACCAGGGTCCGCCCTGGCCGCCGGCCAGGTTCAGCTGCAGCCCCGCACCGGTCACCCAGACGGTGCAGAGATAGACGTTGAGCTGGCTCTGGTACGACGTCGGCCGGCCGAGGGACTCGAACACCGACCCGAACGACTGGAGTGCCTTGACCACCACGCCGCGGTTGACGGCAAGCATCTGCGCCACCGTGCGGAGCTGGTGGGTCGTGTCCGAGAGCGGCTGCCGGGCCTGGGCCAGCAGGTCCGAGGTCGACACGATCAGGTTGCTGACTCCGTCGATGGAGCTGCCGATCGACTGGCGGTCCTTGGCCAGCCCGGCCATCAGCAGCTTCAGCTCGGTGACCGTCGAGTGCAGCTCGGTGCCCTGGCCGGCGATGTCCTTCAGCACGGGCGTCAGGTTCGTCAGCACGTCGCCGTACACCTTGTCGCGGTCGGCGACGAAGTTCGTCAGCTTGCTGGTCTGCTGGAGCAATGACTCCACCGAACCGCCCTCGCCCTGCAGGACCTTGACCAGCGAGTTCGCCAGCTGGTTCACGTCTGTCGGGTTGAGGATGTCGAACAGCGGTCTGAAGCCGTTGAGCAGCTCGGTGAGGTCGAAGCCCGGACTGGTCAGCGTCTTCGGGATCGTCGCCCCTGCGTGGAGGGTGCTGCCCCGAGGTCCGCTCTGCTCCAGGGAGAGGTACCGCTGGCCGAGCAGGTTCTGGTAGCGCATGATCACGTGCGTCGTGGAGAGCACCGGCTGCTGGTCCTCGACCTGGAACTGCACCTCCGCACCTCCGCCGGATGCGATCGCGATCTTCGCGACCCGGCCGACGCGGACGCCGGCAACCCGGACGTCGTCGCCCTGGGACAGGCCACTGACATCGGTGAACCTCGCCTTGAAGGTCCGGTTGCTGCCCGGGACACCGTTGAGCATGGTGTTGAGGAGCAGCGCGCCCAACAGCAGTGACACCAGCGCGAAGGCGCCGAACTTGATCCCGATCGACGTGAGTCCGCTCATCGGTTCCCGGACCCCTTCAGCATCGAGCTGACCGACGCACGGTCGAGTCCACCGGCGGGCGCGCGGGCACCCGAGCTCGAGAAGTTCGGGCGGTCAGCGACGGTGTAGTACCCGGGAACGTCGAGTTCGATGATCGAGGTCGAGTCCAGCCAGCCGTGGTGGATGACCTCGCCGAGTTTGCTGGCGAGCAGCCGGTCGGTGGCGAACCCGCCCGCGAATGCCGCCTGCCGGTTGTCGTAGAACGCGTCCACCACCTTCCCGTTCGTGTTCAGCCAGCCGACCAGGGCGTCCCGGTTCGATCCGATGAACCTGTTCGCCTGCTCCACGAGCGAGGTGCCGCCTGTGATGATCGCGGCGATCGTCGCCTTCTCGGCAACGATCGTGTTCGCCGTCGTCAGACCGTCATCGACGGCGGTGAGCGTGTCGGGCAACGCCCGCTGCGCCAGCTGCAGGTTGGCGACCAGTTTGCGTGCGTCGACCCGGACCACCGGCATCGTCGGGTTCAGCTCGTGCAGGTAGGCGTCGAGGTCGTCGATCGTCTCCCCGATCTTCGCGCCACGGCCGTCGAGAGCCGCCGCTGCGGATCCGAGCGCAGAGGCGAGCTCGGCCGGCCCGAGCGCCTTGGTCAGGGAGTCGATGTCGTCCAGCGCCTGCTGGAGCTCCAGGGTCCCCTGGGTCCGGTCGGCCGGCACGATGGCCCTGGCCCTCAGGGGTGTCGGCGAGTCCGGTGAGTGGGTGGTGAGGTCGACGAACGTCGTACCGAACACGGTTGCGGGCAGGATCCGGGCCACCACGTTGGACGGGATCTCGCTGAGGGTTCCCTTGTTCATCGTCAGGTCGACATCGACCTCTCCGCCCAGTGCCCGGCTGATGCCCGAGACCCTGCCGACGATGACGCCGCGCATCTTGACGTCCGAGCCTTTGCGGAGCGCGCCACCGGCATTGCCGACATGTGCGCTGACCACGTCCTTGCCGCCGATCGCGCCGGTCGACTTCGCGAAGATCAGCACGAGTACGACCACGCCACCCACGATGGTGAGCAGGCCACGCCTGGCGTAGTCGGACCTCTTCAGGTCCTTGCGGACAGCACTGCTGGCCATCTCGCGCGCCTAACCCGAGACCCTGAAACCGGGGTTGGTGCCCCAGAAGATCAGCGTCATGACCATGTCGAGCAGGACGACCGACACGATGCTGGCGCGAATGGCCTTTCCGGTCGCTTCGCCGACGGACTGCGGGCCGCCGCTCACACTCATGCCGTACCAGCAGTGCAGCAGGGTGATCGCGGTGGCGAAGACCAGGATCTTGATCACGGAGTAGAAGATGTCGCGGCCGGAGATGAACGTTGCGAAGTAGTGCTCGTACTGGCCCGGCGACTGGTGGAAGAGGATCACCACGGACGCCTCGGAGGCGATGTAGGAGCCGAGCAGGCCGATCAGGTAGAGCGGCACGATCGCAATGGCCGTCGCAATCACCCGGGTGGTGACCAGATAGCGCATCGGGTTGATGCCCATCACCGACAGGGCGTCGACTTCCTCGTGGATCTTCATCGACCCGAGCTGGGCGGTGAATCGACAGCCGACCTGGGACGCGAGCGCGAGCGCGGCGATGATCGGGGCCAGCTCACGGGTGTTCGCGCTGGCGGAGAGGAAGCCGGTGAGCGGCGAGAGGCCGACCAGCTCCAGGCCGTTGAACCCCTGGATGCCGAGCGACGTACCAGCCGAGATCGACAGCAGGACCATCACGCCGACGGTGCCACCGCCCACGATGATCGCGCCGCTGCCCCAGGCGATGTCCTTCAGCTGCCGCAGCATCTCGTCGCGGTAACGCACGAAGGTGTAGGGCACCGACCCGACCACCTTGCCGGCGAAGGTGGAGAAGCTCCCGACCTCGGCCAGGCTCGCCATCGTCGCGTCGACGACGGAGACGGCGGCGTTGCCGGCGATGCCCTTCGGGTCGGCCATCAGACCAGCCTTGCCGGGAAGAGCATCGTGTACGCCTGAGTGATCGCGACGTTCGCGGCGGCCAGCAGGATCACGCTGAGGACCACGGCCTGGTTGACCGCGTCGGCGACGCCCTTCGGCCCGCCGGAAGCGCTCAGACCCTTGTGGGAGCAGACGACCGTGGCGATGAACCCGAAGACCAGCGCCTTGAACTCGGCGAGGATCAGGTCAGCGGGCTGGCTGAACGAGATGAAGGATCCGAGGTAGGTGCCCGAGCTGATCGAGCCGTTGCCGACGTTGATGAAGAACGCCGTGACCATGGCCGTCATCGCGACGATCACGGTCAGCATCAGCGAGACGATGAGGGCGGCGAGGATGCGGGGTGCGACCAGCCGCTGAACGGGGTTGATGCCCATCACCTTGAGGGCGTCGATCTCCTCGCGCACGGTCCTCGCGCCGAGGTCGGAGGTGATCGCGGACCCCACCGCCCCGGCGATGATCAGCGAGGTCACCAGGGGCGCGCCCTGCTGGAGTACGCCGATGCCGTTGACCGCACCGCTGAACGAGCTGGCGCCGATCTGGGAGGCGACGCCGCCGATCTGCACCGAGGTGATGACACCGAACGGGATCGACACCAGGATCGCCGGCAACAGCGAGACGCGGGTCATGAACCAGGCCTGGAGCAGGAACTCGGTCCAGGAGAACCGCCGGGCGATGATGTCGGTGACCAGCGCGATCACCGACCCGAGCGCCAGGATGACCAGCTTGCCGCTCGTCGTGGTGCCGGCCCTGGCCCGGTCGAGCATCGAGTCGAAGCCCGACCTGCCCAGCGCCGCCATCGCACTCATTGAGTCGCCTCCGTCGGCACGCACGCCAGGTCCGCACGGACTACGGAACCCGATGTTGCCTTCCAGTGTCTGCAAGGTACACACCGAGTTACACCACGTCCATGACTTTCGGAATCTGGCGCGCAGCGCGGCAATCTCAGTCCGTCTTGGCGGTTCGTCCCGGCAAATGCGTGCGTGGAGCCATCCGCGGGCCTCGTCTGGGCCGCCCGGCACCGGTCATCTCGACCAGCCGCTGGACCCGGTGCCGGTGCGGTCGGTACGGCTCGAGGAGCTCGGCCAGACCATCGTCATCGACCTCGACGCCGGTCAGCGCCCAGCCCACGTCCTTCGCGATGTGATAGTCGCCGAAGCTCACCGCGTCCGCGTCACCGAGCGCTCGGCTCCGCACCTCCGCACTGGTCCAGACGCCGATCCCCGGCAGGCTGCGAAGCCTCCGGTCGAAGACGTCCGGGCCGCTGAGACGGGCACGTTCGAGCGACCCGGCAACGCGCGCGGCCTGCAGGATCGGCCTCGACCGGCCTCCGTCGACCGGTAGCCGCAGCCACTCCCACGACGGGATCTGGCGGAGCGCCTCGGGCGCCGGCTGGATCCAGAGGTCTTCGTTCGGACCGGGTGCGCGCTCGCCGAAGCGAAGGACGAGCTTGCGGTACGCCGCGAACGCTTCCTGGCCGGTGACCTTCTGCTCGATGATCGCCGGCACCAGGGACTCCATCACCAGGTCGCTCGAGCCGATTCGCCAGTTCGGATGCCGGCGCCAGGCCTCGGCAAGCAGCGGATGCTGTGGCTCGAAGCCGCTCGGGTCGTCGTCGGCACCGAGCATCCGCGGGAGCTGTGCGAGCGCCCACTGCGCGCCGGCTCCCCAGGCGGTGCCGGTGACCAGGCCAGCGGTCGGGTCGCCCTGGATCTGGAGCGCCGCCGGGCCTGTCGGCGTACGGATGCCTCGCCAGTGCGCGCCATCCGCCGCGACGCGGTACGTCGGATCGCCGGCCCCGTGCCGCAGCGGGGAGAGGATCCGTGCCACCGGGCAGGGCCAGTCCGGGCGCCAGACCCGGACGAGGGGCGCGGCGGCGGTCATGTCCTGCAGCGTAGGACTGTCGGCGTCCTCGGCCACAATGAGGCCATGCTGCTGCTCGAGCTCGTTGAGGTCTCCGGCTCCGTTGCCGCGACCCGGTCCCGGCTCGCTAAGCGCGACCTGATCGCCGGGCTGTTGCGCCTGGCCACCGGGCCCGAGATCGAGCTCGCGACGGCGTACCTCTCCGGGACGCTCCCCCAGCGCCGCACCGGTGTCGGCTGGCGCAGCGTCTCGACGCTCCCCCCACCTGCGATCGATGCGACCCTGCACCTCGATGAGGTCAACGACGCGATCGAGTCGATCAGCGTGCTCGCCGGGCCGGGGTCGGCAGGTGCACGCGCGGAGGCGCTCGCCAGCCTCTTCGGAGCACTGACCGCGCCCGAGCAGGAGTTCCTTCGAGCCCTGCTCACCGGCGGCGTCCGGCAGGGCGCACTCGACTCGGTGATGCTCGATGCGATCGCAGTCGCTGCCGGCGTACCCCCTTCCGACGTACGCCGTGCCGCGATGTTCTCGGCGCTGTCCGGTCCGATCGCGCAGGCCGCCCTGACCGGAGGCTCAGAGGCGCTGGCGGACTTCTCGCTCGTCGTCGGCCGGCCGGTCCGGCCGATGCTCGCGTCGACGGCGCCCGACGTCGCGGCCGGCGTCACCAAGCTCGTCGAGGTCGACACCGAGTTCGCCGTCGACACCAAGCTCGACGGCATCCGGATCCAGGTGCACAAGCACGGCGACGAGGTGCTGGTGTTCACCCGCAGCCTCGACGAGATCTCCGCCCGGCTGCCCGACATCGTCGACCTCACCCGGGCGCTTCCGGCCCGCGACCTGATCCTCGACGGAGAGGCGCTCACGCTCGATGCGGCCGGCCGGCCGAGACCGTTCCAGGAGACCGCGTCGCGCACCTCGACCCGCGAGGCGACCGACCGCGGCGTCCACCCCTTCTACTTCGATCTGCTCCTCCACGACGACGACCAGCTGATCGAGCGGCCCGCCCGCGAGCGTCTGGACCGGCTCGACTCCGTCGTGCCCGCGAACCAGCGCGTCACGAGACTCGTCACCAGTGATCCGGCCAGAGCCGTTGCCTGGTTCGAGGCTGCGATCGCCGATGGCCAGGAAGGTGTGATCCTCAAGCAGCTCGACTCGGCGTACGAAGCCGGGCGCCGTGGCGCGGCCTGGGTCAAGGTGAAGCCGCGGCACACCCTCGACCTGGTGGTCCTCGCCGTTGAGTGGGGAAGCGGTCGCCGCAAGGGCTGGCTCTCCAACATCCATCTGGGCGCGCGCGACCCGGAGAGCGGCGAGTTCGTGATGCTGGGCAAGACGTTCAAGGGGATGACCGACGAGATGCTCGCCTGGCAGACCGAGCGGTTCCTCGAGCTCGAGACCCATCGCGAAGGCCATGTCGTGTTCGTCCGCCCGGAGCAGGTCGTCGAGATCGCCTTCGACGGCATCCAGCGCTCGACGAGGTACGCCGGCGGGATGGCGCTCCGATTCGCCCGGGTCCTCGGCTACCGCGACGACAAGCCTGCCTCGGAGACCGACACGGTCCAGACGGTGCGCGCGCTGGCCGGTCTCGGCTGAGCTGGCGTCACAGGCGTCAAACACTTGTGTAACAGGGTGTTGCAACCGTAATACAGTGCTGCCATGACGCCCACCAAGCCGGTGAAGGACGCGCCCGTGCAGGGCACGAACCGGCATACCGCCGCGGCCGCCCGACGACGCGCCCGCGAGAAGGAGATCCTCGACGCCACCCGGAGGCTGTTCGACGAGAACGGCGTACGGGATGCACAGATCGAGGACATCGCCCGCTCGGTCGGGATCAACCGCGCGATCATCTACCGGCACTTCAGTGGCAAGGAAGAGCTGTTCGCGCTGACCCTGGTGCGCTACCTCGACGAGCTCCACGAACGACTTGAGAAGTCGGTCGCCCAGGTCTCGGATCCCGTCGACCAGCTCGTCGCCCTGGTGGAGGCGTTCGTCGACTTCGGTGTCGAGTACCCCGCATTCGTCGACTGCGCGCAGACCCTGATGCGCCGGCCCGGACCCGAGCTCCTCGAGGAGATCAGCGAGAGCGCCCTGTTCCGGCTCGGACGAGGCATCTCCGGTTGCCTGGCGATGCTGAGCAGCGCGCTCGACAAGGGACTGGAGACCGGCGTCTTCAAGCCGCACGACTCGACCATGCTGGCCAACCACATGTACGCGTCGGGCCTGGGCGCCATGCAGCTCGCCCGCGTCGGCATCCTGGTCCGCGAGTCCGCGCCCGGCATCCCCACCATCACCCCGGTCTCGTCCGAACAGGTGAAGAGCTACCTGGTCGCGTCTGCCCGGGCCCTCGCCGGCGGCTGACCAATTCCCGTTGAGTTGGGCCTTGGTTGCCGTTGAGTTGAGCCTTGGTTGCCGTTGAGTCAGGCCTTAGTCACACGGCGAGCGTGACCGAGGCCCTACTCAACGGTGACGGAGACCCAACTCAACGTTCCAGGATGGCGACGACACCTTGGCCACCGGCGGCGCAGATCGAAATGAGGACCCGGCCGGTGCTGCCACCAGAGCTGGCCTTCGCGTCGAGGAGCTTCGCGGCGTTGGCGAGGAGGCGGCCACCGGTCGCGGCGAACGGGTGACCGGCGGCCAGCGAGGAACCCTTCACGTTGAGCTTGTCGCGGTCGATCGAGCCGAGCGGCGCGTCGAGGCCGAGACGCTCCTTGCAGAACACGTCGTCCTCCCAGGCCGCCAGCGTCGAGAGCACCTGTGATGCGAACGCCTCGTGGATCTCGTAGTAGTCGAAGTCCTGAAGGGTCAGCCCGGCACGCGCGAGCATCCGCGGCACGGCGTACGCCGGAGCCATCAGCAGCCCCTCGCGACCGTGCACGAAGTCGACCGCAGCCGTTTCGTACTCGGTGAGGTACGCGAGGACGGGGAGGTTGCGCTCCTTGGCCCACTCCTCCGATGCGAGCAGTACGGCGGATGCACCGTCGGTCAGCGGCGTGGAGTTGGCTGCCGTCATCGTCGCGGACTCGCCCTTGCCGAAGACGGGCTTGAGGGTGGAGAGCTTCTCGAGCGAGGAGTCGGCGCGCAGGTTCTTGTCGATGGTGACGCCCTTGTACGGCGTGACCAGGTCGTCCTGCCAGCCGTCGTCATAGGACTTCGCCAGGTTGTGGTGCGACTTGACCGCGAGCTCGTCCTGCGCCTCGCGGGTGATCCGCCACTCGAGAGCCGTCAGCGCGGCGTGGTCACCCATCGCCAAGCCGGTGCGGGGCTCACTGTTGCGCGGGATCTCGACTCCGAAGTCGGTCGGGCGGATCTTCGCGGCAACGGCGAGCCGGCTCCTGAGATCCCTCGCGCGGTTGAGCTCGAGGAGCTTCTCGCGCAGGCTCTCGCTGACGCCGATCGGCGCGTCGGAGGTGGTGTCCGCACCACCGGCGATGCCGGCGTCGATCTGGCCGAGCGCGATCTTGTTGGCGATGTAGATCGCCGCCTGCAGACCGGTGCCGCACGCCTGCTGGATGTCGACCGCCGGGGTCTCGGGCGCGAGCCTGGTGCTGAGCACGCTCTCGCGAGTCAGGTTGAAGTCGCGCGAGTGCTTGATGACGGCGCCTGCGGCCACCTCGCCCATCCGCTCGCCCTCCAGGTTGAACCGGTCCACCAGGCCGTTGAGGGCGGCGGTCAGCATGTCCTGGTTGGACTCCGTCTTGTAGACGGTGTTGGACCGGGCGAACGGGATGCGGTTGCCGCCGATGATGGCGACGCGACGGGTTTTTGCCTGCATGGGTGCTGTGCTCCTGATCAGTGGACAGGTCGAATGTGGGGCACCGAATGCCAACCGGAGAGTCGGACGTTGTGCGGCATCATCCTTGCGCGGGAGCATGTGAAAAGAAACGTTCTGAGGGCCACGTCACGAAATTTGGACACTGAGTTACACCTCCAGTTACATTCTGACTGCCTGACTTCACCGCTGACTCCACCGGAGGAACCCCCCATGAGTGACCGCTACCAGTCCTTCACCTCGAGCCCCCTCGGGCAGCTCTTCGTCAAGAACCTCGGCATCCCGAACCCGGTGAGGCTGGATCGCTGGAAGGTGGGCTCCCCCGTCGTCGACGGCAGCGTCGTCGTCGGTGGTGACGGACGCCTCGGCGCCGCGATCTCTGCGGCCCTGGACTCGCTCGGGGTGGCCAACGTCAAGACACCGACCGAGGGCGAGAAGTACAAGGCCCTGGTCTTCGACGCCACCGGCATCACGAAGGCCGAGGAGCTCGTCGGCCTGCAGCAGTTCTTCACCCCGCTGCTCCGCGGTCTCAGGAGCTGCGCGCGCGTCGTCGTACTCGGCACCGTGCCCGAGCTCCTCGAGGGTGAGGAGCGCATCGCGCAGCGCGCGCTCGAGGGCGTGACCCGTTCCCTCGGCAAGGAGATCGGCAAGGGCACCTGCGTCAACCTCGTGTACGTCGCACCCGGCGCCGAGTCCACGATCGAGTCGACGCTGGCGTTCTACCTCTCCCCGAAGAGCGCGTATGTCTCCGGCCAGGTGGTCCGGCTCGGCGCCACCGGCACCACGAAGGCCGAACCGGTCGCCGACCAGACCAAGCCGCTCGACGGGAAGATCGCCATCGTCACCGGCGCCTCGCGCGGCATCGGTGAGCAGATCGCCCGGGTGCTGCACCGGGACGGCGCGACCGTGCTCGGCGTCGACGTACCCCAGGCGGCCAGCGAGCTGCAGTCCCTGATGAAGGAGCTCGACGGTGACTACCTGACGCTCGACATCACGGGCACCGACGCTCCCCAGCGCATTGCCCAGCACGTCAGGAAGGAGTTCGGCGGCGTCGACATCGTGGTGCACAACGCCGGCATCACCCGCGACAAGAAGCTCGCGAACATGGCCGAGGACCGTTGGCAGTCGGTCATCTCGGTCAACCTGATCGCTCCCGAGCGGATCACCGCCGAGCTGCTGTCCCAGGGCCTGATCAACAAGAACGGCCGGATCATCGGCGTCTCGTCGATCGCCGGCATCGCGGGCAACCTCGGCCAGACCAACTACGCCGCCTCGAAGGCGGGCGTGATCGGCTTCGTCGACTCGCTCGCCGCGGGCCTGAAGGACGGCATCACCATCAACGCGGTGGCGCCGGGCTTCATCATCACCCAGATGACGGCCGCGGTGCCGTTCGCCACCCGGGAGGTCGGCCAGCGCCTGAACGCCATGAACCAGGGCGGTCTGCCGGTCGACGTCGCCGAGGCCATCGCCTGGTACGCCTCCCCCGGCTCCACCGCCGTCAACGGCAACGTGGTCCGGGTCTGCGGCCAGATGATGCTGGGGGCCTGAGCATGGTCGAGCGCAACGTCGATGACATCAGGGGCGGGCTGCCCGTGATGTTGAAGGCTGCGCTTCCGGCCATCCCCGGGGTGAACCTCGTCCCCGGCGTGGCCAAGAAGGGCGGGGACCTGCCCGACCTGACGCTCACCCGGAACGACGTCGCGATCGACCGGGCGCACGTCGCGGCGTACGCCCGGGTGTGCGGGTTCGAGAGGCGCGAGACGATTCCGCTGACCTACGTACACATGCTGGCGTTCCCGCTGCACATGGCCCTGATGACCGACCGGACGTTTCCCTACCCGGCCATCGGCACCGTGCACCTCGCCAACAGCATCCACCAGCACCGGCCGATCAAGCCGACCGAGCGGCTGACCGTGTCGGCCCGAGCCGACAACCTGCGCCCACACCCGAAGGGCAAGGTCTTCGACTTCGTCAGCACCGTGACATCCGATGAGGACACCGTGTGGGAGTCGACCTCGGAGTACCTCCGGATCAGCCGGTCAGATCCCACGGCAGGTGCCGATGTGCGCGAGCCGTTCGACGTGGTGCCCAGCAACGGCACGGAGTGGAAGCTCCCCGCCAACCTCGGCCGCAGGTACGCCGCGGTGTCGGGTGACCACAATCCGATCCACCTCTACCCGTTGACCGCCAAGGCGCTGGGCTTCCATCGTCAGATCGCGCACGGGATGTGGAGCAAGGCGCGCTGCGTCGCCGCGTTCGACACACGACTCGCGGACGACGTGACCGTCGAGGTCGAGTTCAAGAAGCCGATCTTCCTGCCCGGCACGGTGGCCTTCGGCTCCCGGGTCGTCGCAGGCGGGATCGACTTCTCGCTCACGAACCCGAAGAACGCGTCGCCGCACCTGGTCGGCCGCACCCGCTGACCCGTCAGGCCGGCTTGTGCTGCCGGATCAGGCCCTCCTGGGCCACGCTGGCGACGAGGATGCCCTCCTGGGTGAACACCCGGGCGATCGCAAGCCCGCGGCCCCCCGACGCCGACGGTGACGACTGGTCGTAGAGCCACCAGCGGTCCGCGCGGAACGGCCGGTGGAACCAGATCGAATGGTCGAGTGACGCCGCGTGCAGGTCGGGCTCGCCGATGATCACCTTGTGGGGCACGAGCGTTGCCGCGAGCAGGGTCATGTCGCTGGCATAGGTGAAGGCGGTCGTGTGCTGGAGCGCGTCATCGGGCAGCTCCCCGTTGACGCGGATCCAGAGCCGGGCGCGCGCAGGGAAGCTGGGGTCCTCCAGGTTGCCGCCAGGACGCGAGTCGCCGGCGTACCTCACATCGAGGGCAGCCCACTCCTGCTTCCACGCCTGGCTCGCGTCGCTGCTCTCCGCGCGCGCCTCGCCGAGCCCGATGCACTCCTCCGGGCCGGGTACGTCGGGCATCACGTCCTGGTGCTCGAACCCCTCCTCGGGGATCTGGAAGCTCGTGGTCAGTCCGAAGATCGCCCTGCCGTGTTGGCGTGCGACGACCCGGCGGGTCGAGAAGGACCGCCCGTCACGGATCCGCTCCACGTCGTACACGATCGGCACCGAGGTGTCGCCCGGACGCAGGAAGTACGAGTGCAGCGAGTGCACATGGAACTCCGGCTTCGTGGTCCGCGCCGCCGCGACGAGGGCGTGCGCCGCCACCTGTCCACCGAAGACGCGCTGCATCAAGGTGTCCGGCTGCCGGCCGCGGAAGAGGTTGTCCTCGATCACCTCGAGGTCGAGGAGATCAATGAGCTCCTGGACGTTCTTCGGCACCCGTCAGTCCTCGTCGTGCTGGTCGAGCCGAGCCAGGAACTGCTCGAACTGGGCGCCGAGCTCCTCGCCCGAGGGCAGCGGCTGGTCGTTGGCGAGGAGGTTCCCGCCCTGCTGGCCGGTGTGGAACGCGTCGTACTGCTGCTCGAGGCCGTGGACGACGTCACGAACCTCGTCGGAGTCGGCGATCTGGGTGGCGATCTCGACCTGCTTGGTCTCCCCCGCCGTCCGGAGCGCGCTGTGGTCCCACTGGAGTCCGGTGACGTCCTCGACACCCTCGAGCAGGGCGATCGATGCCTGCGGGTAGTCGAACTGCGCGACGTAGTGCGGGATGTGCGCGACAAAACCCATCGCGTCGTGCCCCTTCTCGCCGAGGCGGATCTCCAGCACCGCCTGCGCGCTCGCGGGCACCCGGATCTCGCCCTTCCAGACGTTGTCCTGGATCAGCAGGCGCTGGGCGGTGGCGTGATTGGTCAGCTGGACCGGCCGGGTGTGCGGCACGGCCATCGGCACCGAGCCGATCGACACGACCAGCCGAACCTTGAAGTGCTCGACGACGCGGGCGACGGCCTCGATGAAGGCCTCCCAGCGGGCGTCTGGCTCGGGACCGGTGAGCAGGAGGTACGGCGACTCCATCGCATCGGACATCAGGCGTACCACGAGCCGCGGGGCGTCGTAGTCGGTGTAGCGGTCCTCCAGGAACGTCAGCGCAGGACGCCGCGCGCGGTAGTCGTAGAACTCGTCGACCTCGAAGCTCGCCACCACCCGTCCCGGTGAGTCCTTGGTCAGGTGCGCGACCGTCAACGCCGAGGCGTTGCCTGCGTCGAGGAAACCGTCCATCGCGACCACCATCGCTGGCCCGTCGCTGCGTCCCTCGAGCTCCGGGACGTCGTCGACGATGTGCACGAAACGTGCCTTGGTCACGAGTTGCTTCCTCTCTTGCGGTGGTCGTCTGATCCACCCTAGTAGCGGCAACCCGGCTAGCGTTCGGATTATGCCCGCTACCGAGCGTGAGGAAGTCGACACGGTCCGGCCGCTCGAGCTGGCGGCCCTCGTCCGGCGGGCGATCGCCACCCTGGCCGACCCGGTCAAGGCCCCGGCCATGCAGGCGTACATGAAGTCGGCGATGCCGTACCGCGGCGTCAGCTCGGTCCCGATGACCGCCCTCTGCCGCCGGATCTTCGACGCGAACGTGTTGCCGGACGAGGACTCCTGGCAGGAGGCGATCCGGGCGCTCTGGGACGGTGCGGAGTTCCGCGAGGAGAGGTACGCCGCCATCGCCCTCGCACGTCATCGTCGTTACCGCGAACATCAGCAACCGCAGACGCTCGGGCTCTACCAGCACCTGATCTGGACCGGCGCGTGGTGGGACCACGTCGACGAGGTCGCCACCCATCTGGTGCGAGGCCTGCTGGTGCGGCACCGGTCCACGCTGACGCCCGAGCTCCGGACCTGGGCGGTCGCCGACGATCTGTGGGTACGCCGGTCCGCGATCATCTGTCAGGTCGGCCTACGGGCCGACGTCGACCAGGACCTGCTCCGCGACGCGATCGATGCGAACCTCGACGGCTCCACGCGAGGGACCCCGGCACTGTCGCCGTACGGCCGGGACTTCTTCATCCGCAAGGCGATCGGCTGGGCCCTGCGCGACCATGCACGCACCGCACCCGACTGGGTCAGGGACTTCGTGACTGCTCGGTCGGAGTCGCTGTCCGGGCTCTCGCAACGCGAGGCACTCAAGCGGCTTCAGCCGTAGAGCTGGACGATCCGCGCGGCTGCCCGGCGAGCCAGCTCGTGAGTGTCGAAGCCGAGCACCCGACGAACGGCGGTGTCCTGGTTGGCGTCGGTGGTGCCGGAGCCGCCGTTGTGCAACGCGTCCATCAGCGCCCAGATCTTCGACTCGCCCTGGGTCGCGGCGATGTAGTCGATGGCCATCCACGACAGGGCGTAGTTCCACTCGGCGTCGGGACCGTTGAACGTCTGGGAGTCCGGCATCGAGGTGGCGCCCTGTTGCGCCCGGCCGAGCGCGATCGTCGGGATCCGGCGAAGGTTCCTGGAGAGTGGGTGCGCGCCCAGGTACTCCGCGATCCCCTCCGAGACCCAGCGCGGGTCTCCGTCGTCGCGGGTGCCGATGGCGACATGGGAGATCTCGTGCCGGATGGTCTCGCCCATGAACGGCTCGCCGGCGTTGACGGAGCTCGGCAGCACGATGAACCGGGTCCCGGCAGGGACCCGGCGGTCGACATCGGAGTAGACCGGGAAGGTCAGTGCCCCGACGTGGTTGATGTCGCCACCGGGTACGGCGTCGAAGGAGCCCAGCACCGCCTTGTTGTCGACGGCGTAGACCACCACCCGGTCCGACCAGGTGAAGGGGAGGACCGAGTCGTCGTCCCAGATCCCCTGCTGCACGGCGTCGCTGATCTGCTGGGCCTTCGGCCACATCGCGTCGTCGAAGATGGCCAGCACGTCATAGGAGCTCTTGACATGGATCTTCGTGAGATCCCACGGCGCCGGATGTGAGCCGGGAAAGACGTCGCCGGTGCGGGTGCGATCGGACACGAGCAGGAGCGAGTCGTCCTTCTCCGCGAAGGCGAACCCGGTCACCTGCTGCACGGGCCGCTGGTCGAAGCCCTCGAGCTGCGTGGTCACCAGGACCTCCGGCAGCCGCACGTTCTTGCCCCACGCCGGATCAACGAGGGTGTCGGGCCAGGTCCGGTCGAGCACGGTGTAGCCGAACTTCTCCAGCGGGAGCTGGCTGAGGTTCCGGAAGAGCCGCCGCTCACGGGCGACGAACGCCTTGTCGGTGCGGTCGACGCTGGCCATGAAGTTCACCAGACTGTGGTCCGCGACCGCCTGCGCCTGCTGGTCCATGATCGCCTGCTCGTCCGCGCGCTGGGTGGGGACGTCCTCGTTGCCGAGCAGGCTCTCATCGGGACCCCCGCAGCCGGCGACGAGACCGGCAACCACTCCGACGAGCAACAGGCACGCCGAAAGATGTCTTGCCATGGGCCGTCAGTCGGCGTGGATCAGGGTGTGCCCGGCATCGAGGGCGGTGACGTCCTCGACGATGCCGAGCGCGAGGGCCTGGGGGTTGAGACCGATCTGCTCGAGGATGCGCGCCCGCTTGGCATGGTGAAGGAACTCCTGCGGGATCCCGTGCAGCCGGAACGGCGTGGTGACACCGGCGTCGTTGAGGGCCTGCAGGACGCACGACCCGACGCCACCGACCCGACCGTTGTCCTCGACACTGACGACCAGCCGGTGCTCGCGGGACAGCTCCACGATCGCGGGGTCGACCGGCTTGACCCAGCGCGGGTCGATCACGGTGACCCCGATCCCTTGGTCTGCAAGGCGCTGGGCGACATCGACCGACGTGGCGGCCATCGAGCCGACGCCGATGATCAGCACGTCCTTCGCACCCTTGCGGACCAGTACGTCGCAACCGCCGGCCTTGCCGACCGCAGGGATGTCGTCGTTGGGCGGCCCCTTCGGGAACCGCAGCACGGTCGGCGCATCGTCGACCGTCACCGCCTCACGCAGCAGCTCCCGCAGCCGGGCGCCATCGCGCGGGGCAGCCAGCCGGAGGCCGGGGACCACCTGAAGGATGGACATGTCCCACATGCCGTTGTGGCTGGCTCCGTCGTCGCCGGTCACCCCGGAGCGGTCGAGGACGAAGGTGACACCGCACTTGTGCAGCGCGACATCCATCAGCACCTGGTCGAAGGCCCGGTTGAGGAAGGTCGCGTAGACGGCCACGACGGGGTGCAGACCGCCCATGGCGAGACCGGCGGCCGAGGTGGCGGCGTGCTGCTCGGCGATGCCGACGTCGAAGGTGCGCTCGGGGAACTTCTTGGCGAACTTGTCGAGCCCGACCGGGTGCAGCATCGCGGCGGTGATCGCGACCAGGTCCTTGCGTTCGGAACCGAGGGCGAGCATCTCATCGGAGAAGACGTCGGTCCAGATCCGGCCCTTCGGAACCTCTTCACCGGTCTCGATGTCGAACGCGCCCGGACTGTGGAACTGGTCGGCCTCGTGGCGCTCTGCGGCGTCGTACCCGAAGCCCTTGTGAGTGATCACGTGCACGATCACCGGGCCACCGAACTTCTTCGCATTGGCCAGCGCCTGCTCGACAGCCGGCCGGTCGTGGCCGTCGATCGGGCCGACGTACTTGAGGCCGAGGTCCTCGAAGAGTCCTTGTGGCGCAAGGGCGTCCTTCATGCCCTTCTTCATCGCGTGCAACGCGTCATAGACCGCAGGGCCGACGCCCGGGACGCCGTTGAGGCGGCGCTTCACCGCTTCGAGGACCGGCTCGTAGCGCGGGCTGGTGCGCAGCGAGGTGAGCGCGGTCGCCAGGCCGCCGATCGTCGGGGTGTAGGAGCGGCCGTTGTCGTTCACGACCATCACCAGCTTGCGCGGCGCGCCGGCGTGCTCGGTGTCGGCGATGTTGTTCAGCGCCTCCCAGGCCATCCCGCCGGTCAGCGCGCCATCACCGATCAGGGCGACCACGTGCCGGTCCTCGCCGCGAATCGCATAGGCCTTCGACAGCCCGTCGGCGTACGACAGTGCGGTGGAGGCGTGGGAGTTCTCGACGATGTCGTGGTCGGACTCGGCCTGGCTCGGGTAGCCGGAGAGGCCACCTTCCTGGCGGAGCTTGTCGAAGCCCTCCACCCGGCCGGTGAGGATCTTGTGTACGTAGGCCTGGTGGCCGGTGTCGAACACGATCCGGTCGCGCGGTGAGTCGAAGACCCGGTGCATCGCGATCGTCAGCTCGACGACGCCGAGGTTGGGGCCGAGGTGACCGCCCCGCGGAGAACACTTCTCGACGAGGAAGTCACGGATCTCGCTGGCGAGCTCGGCGAGCTGACGGTCGTCGAGCCCGCGCAGGTCCTGCGGGCTCCTGATCGTCTCGAGGTGACCCATCGATACCTCTCTCCTGGCTGAACCTCAGAGTCTAGACGGCTGGTTCAGTGGTTCGTCTCAACCAACGCGATGGATGGTTCCACGAGGCTGCCGAGCCAGACCTGACCGTCGTGCTCCCGGACCCCGGTGGCCATGTGGAAGTGCTCGGGGTCGGCGTCGATGTCGTGCACCAGGACGCCCTGGTCGTCGTACGCCTGCACCCGGGCGGTGCGCTTGGGCTGCGGCTGGAGCCGGTCCGGGATGCGGGTCACCGTACGCCGGACCCGCATCGGAGCGCGCTGGAGACGCTCGACGAGCGGGTCGCGGGGCGACGCGATCGTGACCCAGATCAGGCCGTCCGAGCCACGCGCGATGTTGTCCGGGTAGCCCGGGAGGTGCCTGACCAGGAAGTCGTGCTGGCCGGCGGTGTGGCCGGTCAGCCACAGTCGTACGACGGACCGCCCGGCGGTCTCCGCCACGGCAACGAACGACTCGTCGGCCGCGAGCGCGACCCCGTTGGCGAACGCCAGTCCGTCGAGCAGCACCTCGACCGTCCCGTCCGCGCGACGTACCAGCAGCCGCCCGGTCCTGGTGTTCTGCACGAAGTCGTCCTTCCAGCGCTCGACGGAGTAGCGCATCGAGGAGTCGGAGAAGTAGATGTCACCGTTGCCGGCGACGGCCGCGTTGTTGCAGAAGATCATCGGGAAGCCGTGCACATCGCTGACCAGCGACTCGATCCGCCCGGAGTCGTCCATCGCGAGCAGCCCCTTGTGGGCATCGGCGATCAGGATCCGGTCGTCGGGCAGGAGCTCGAGCCCGAGTGGCCGGCCGCCGGTGTTGCCGATCCTGTCGATCTTGGTCCCGTCCGGACGGAGCCGCCAGATGCTGCCGTCCTCCGTGCCGGTCCAGAGCAGCCCGCTCGCGTCGACCAGGACATCCTCCGCGCCCTTGGCAGGCACGGGAATCACTCGCAGGGGTGTCTTCATGAACACAGCCTCTCGTAGGCGTCCGATGCAAGGAACGCAGGCACGAAGTGCGCACAGGACTCTGACTTGTCCAGAGCCGCGACATCCGCAGGCGCGACGAAGACGATCTGCCGGCCCTCCCCCACGACGATGTCCTCGTCACACAGATCCACTGGTGCGACGTACACGTGATAGCGGCCCTCGTGGCCGTCGGAGTAGGCGAACTCGGCGTCGCGCCACAGCTCGAGCTCTCCCGGGGACAGCACGATGCCGGTCTCCTCCTCGAGCTCGCGGTACGCCGCAGGCTCGAAGTCCTCGCCGTCCTCGACATGGCCGCCGACCATCCCCCACTGGTTGGCGGCCCGAGGTGCGAACTCGTCACGCTCCTGAAGCAGCACATGACCACGTCGGTCGACCAACAGGATCACCGCGAGTCTTGGCATGCGCCGAGCCTAGAGGTGCTCAGCCCGCGAGGAACGAGAACCGAACCTCACGGACGTCGTTGTCGATGTTCAGGTCGACCAGGCAGATGCTCTGCCAGGTCCCCAGGGCGAGTCGCCCGTCGAGCACGGGCACGGTTGCATACGGCGGGAGGAACGCCGGCATCACGTGCGAGCGGCCATGCCCGGCGCTGCCATGGCGATGCCGCCAGCGCTCGTCGGCCGGGAGCAGGTCGCCAAGGGCCATCAAGAGGTCCTCGTCGCTCCCGGCTCCGGTCTCGATGATCGCGATGCCCGCAGTGGCATGTGGCACGAAGAGCTGGAGCAGTCCGTCGCTCCCACTCGCGACGAACGCCGCACAGTCCTCGGTGAGGTCGAGCACCACCTCGTGGTCACCCGTCCGGTAGGACCGAGTCTCACTCCGCACTCAGGTGCTCCTCGACGCGCTGCACCTTCGCGGTGATCTGGCCGGTGTCGAAGCCGCGCCGAAGGTCGGCCTTGAGGACCAGTCCGACGCGGGGCGAGGTCTCGGCGACCTTGAAGACAGCTTGCTTGACGACCGCCATCACCTCGTCCCACTCGCCTTCGATGTTGGTGAACATCGCGTTGGTCTCGCAGGGCAGGCCGGATTCACGGATGACGCGTACGGCGTCGGCGACCGACTCGCTGACACCTCCGGTCTGGTCCGCTCCGGAAGGGCTGATGCTGATGGCGACGATCATGCGATCACCGTAATCCAGCAGTCGACACGCGGTCCCCACCACACCCCACCCAACTAGAGTCAGGGCTTCTCATCGCTGCTGTGGAAGGTTGACCGTGTCGAAAGCTCTCACCGCGCTGAACGAACGGCTGGGGGTGTCCGCCGACACGACGTTGCCGCTGGCCCAGCTCGCCGAGGCTGACCTGGCCAGGCTCGACCTGGCGGTGGCCGGCGCAATGGCGGCCGAGGACGAGGCGGTCGAGACCGGCCTGCAGGAAGCGGTGCGGTTCGTCCCGCGCCCGCTGCGCGGCCGGGCCACCAGGCTGCTCTTCCCCGAGGGCACCGGTGGCTGAGCTCGCAACCCGGCTGGAGATCTCGAAGCTGGCCCGTGAGCTCGGCGTACCCGACGAGGACCTGAGGTTCCTCGAGACCTGCTCGGTGAGCGACATCCGCGACCTGCGGACGTCGATCTCGACCGCCCTCTTCCTTCGTCACGACGCGAAGTTCCGTCGGGTGGCGGGTCTCAGCAGGCTGCTGCCGGGACCGATCATCGCGAAGATCGCGGAGCTCGCCATCGGCCCGCTGGTCAGCGCCCGGGTCGCTGCGGTGATGGAGCCCGGTGACGCCGTACGCCTTGTCGAGCGGTTGAACCCCGCCTTCCTCACCGAGGTCAGCCTGCGGATCAATCCGGTTCAGGTCGCACCGATCATCAAGGCGCTGCCCGAGAAGGTGATCGTGGAGGTCGGCCGGAGGGTGCTGGCGCGTGAGGAGTTCATCGCCCTGGGCAGCTTCGTGTCGGTGGTCGACGTGAGCGCCGCACTGCAGGTTGTCGCGGAGGCGACCGGCCTGCAGCTGCTGAGGATCGCGCTCTACACCGAGGACCACGCCGCGCTGGACAAGATCATCGACAAGCTCCCCGGCCGTGCCCACGCCAGCGTCATGACCGAGGCTGCCGACGCTGGGGCCTACGACGAGGCGGCCACCATGCTGCACACGCTCTCCGAGGCCAGCCGGGCGCTCTTCACCAGCCATCTCGCCGCTCTCGACGCGGACAGCCGCGTCGCGTTCGCCACCGCGCTGGCCGGATCGTGAGGCGGGACCTGGCGACCACCGCCGACCAGCCAGGACAGCCGAACGGTCCCGGTTCCCTCACGTGAGGGGACCGGGACCGGCCAAGCTCGAAGGATCAGTCCTTGCGGAGGTTCCGCAGGACGTACTGCATGATGCCGCCGTTGCGGTAGTAGTTGGCCTCGCCCGGGGTGTCGATCCTGACGACGGCGTCGAACTCCACGCCATCGGCCTTCACGCGCACCGTCTTCGGGGTCGGGCCATCGTTCATCGCGGTGACGCCGGTGATCGAGAACGTCTCCTCGCCGGTCAGGCCGAGCGACTCTGCGTTCTGGCCCTCGGGGAACTGCAGCGGCAGGACACCCATGCCGATCAGGTTCGACCGGTGGATCCGCTCGTAGGACTCGGCGATGACGGCCTTGACACCCAGGAGCGCGGTGCCCTTGGCTGCCCAGTCGCGCGACGAGCCGGAGCCGTACTCCTTGCCACACAGCACGACCAGCGGGGTGCCCGCGGCGATGTACTTCTCCGAGGCCTCGAAGATCGTGGTCACCGAACCATCTCCGGCGAGGTCGCGGGTGAAGCCGCCCTCGGTGCCCGGAGCCAGCTGGTTGCGGAGCCGGATGTTCGCGAACGTCCCGCGGATCATCACCTCGTGGTTGCCGCGCCGCGAGCCGTAGGAGTTGAAGTCCCGCTGCTCGACGCCGTGGTCGGCGAGGTACTTGCCGGCAGGCGAGTCCTTCTTGATCGCACCGGCCGGGCTGATGTGGTCGGTCGTGACCGAGTCGCCGAGCTTGAGCAGCACCCGGGCACCCTCGATGTCGGTGACCGGCGTCGGCTCGGCGGGCATGCCGTCGAAGTACGGTGGCTTCCGGACGTACGTCGAGCTCTCGTCCCAGGCAAAGGTCTTGCCGTCAGGGGTCGGCAGCGAACGCCACGCCTCGTCGCCGGCGAACACGTCGGCGTAGTCCTTGGTGAACATCTCCGAGGTGATCGCACCGGCGATGACGTCCTCGATCTCCGCAGCAGACGGCCAGATGTCCTTCATGAACACATCGTTGCCGTCCTGATCCTGGCCCAGCGGGTCATTGAACAGGTCAACCGTCATCGAGCCGGCGAGCGCGTAGGCGACGACCAGCGGGGGTGACGCGAGGTAGTTCATCTTCACGTCAGGGTTGATCCGGCCCTCGAAGTTGCGGTTGCCGGACAGCACCGACACGACCGCGAGGTCCTTCTCGTTGACGGCGGCGCTCACCTCGGCAATGAGCGGACCGGAGTTGCCGATGCACGTTGTGCAGCCGTAGCCGACCAGGTTGAAGCCGAGCTTGTCGAGGTACGGCGTCAGGCCGGAGCGCTCGTAGTAGTCGGAGACCACCTTCGAGCCCGGAGCCAGCGTCGTCTTGACCCACGGCTTGCTCTGCAGGCCCTTCTCCACTGCCTTCTTGGCCAGCAGGGCGGCGCCGATCATCACCGACGGGTTCGAGGTGTTGGTGCACGACGTGATGGCCGCGATCGACACTGCGCCGTGCGTCAGGTCGAACTCGGTGCCGTCCTTCATCGTGACGTGCGCCGACGCTGCCTTGTCCTGGGTGTAGTCCGCGAGCGCGGTGTCGAAGGACGATGCGGCCTCGGTCAGGGACACCCGGTCCTGGGGTCGCTTCGGGCCGGCCAGGGAGGGTACGACCGCCGCAAGGTCGAGCTCGAGCTTCTCGGAGAAGCGCGGCTCGGCCGACGGGTCGTGCCAGAGTCCCTGCTCCTTGGCATAGGCCTCGACGAGCGCCAGCTGCTCGTCGGTGCGACCGGTGAGCTTGAGGTACCTGGTGGTCTCCTCGTCGATCGGGAACACCGCGATCGTGGAGCCGAACTCCGGGCTCATGTTGCCGATGGTGGCGCGGTTGGCGAGCGGCAGTGCGGAGACGCCCGGTCCGTAGAACTCCACGAACTTGCCGACGACGCCGTGCTTGCGCAGCATCTCGGTGATGGTCAGCACCAGGTCGGTCGCGGTGGCGCCCTCGGGGAGGTCGCCGTTGAGCTTGAAGCCGACGACCCGCGGGATCAGCATCGACACGGGCTGACCGAGCATCGCTGCCTCGGCCTCGATGCCGCCGACGCCCCAGCCGACGACGCCGATGCCGTTGACCATGGTGGTGTGGGAGTCGGTGCCGACGCACGTGTCGGGGTAGGCCAGCAGCTCGCCATCGACTTCACGAGTGAAGACCACCCGGGCCAGGTGCTCGATGTTGACCTGGTGCACGATGCCGGTGCCGGGCGGGACGACCTTGAAGTCGTCGAACGCGCCCTGGCCCCAGCGCAGGAACTGGTAGCGCTCGCGGTTGCGCTCATACTCGATCTCGACGTTGCGCTCGAACGCCTCGGGAGTGCCGAAGACGTCGGCGATCACGGAGTGGTCGATCACCATCTCGGCGGGTGCGAGGGGGTTGATCTTGGTCGCGTCGCCGCCGAGGTCGCTCATCGCCTCACGCATCGTGGCGAGGTCGACGACGCACGGGACACCGGTGAAGTCCTGCATGATCACGCGGGCAGGCGTGAACTGGATCTCCTTGTCAGGCTCGGCATCTGAGTCCCAGCCGGCAAGCGCCAAGATGTCGTCGGCGGTGATGTCCGCGCCGTCCTCGGTGCGGAGCAGGTTCTCCAGCAGCACCTTGAGTGAGAAGGGAAGCGACTCGACGGCACCGGCCGGGAGCCCGTCTCCCGTGACTGCGCCAAGCCGGAAGATCTCGTAGGACTTGCCATTCACGTCCAGGGTGCCCTTGGCACCGAAGCTGTCGACGCTCGCCATCGGCGGACTCCTTCAATAGAAGCTCGGGGAAAACACATCCCGGTGAAGGGACACGTTGGGGCCATCTTGCCCACCCGCCGCCCTAGCTGGGAAGCAGGATCATGCTCAACTTATGTATCTTGACGTCAAGATACACGGTATCAAACGTTCTGGGCCGGGACCAGCAGGGCCACACACTCGACATGGTGGGTCATCGGGAACAGATCGAAGGCCCGGAGGTCGGCCAGCTCGTAGCCCACCTTTGCGAAATAGGCGATGTCCCTGGCCAGTGCAGCCGGGTCGCAGGCGACGTACGCAATGGCTCTCGGGCCCATCGCCGCGATCGGGTCGACGACCTGCTTCTTCGCACCGCTCCGCGGAGGATCGAGTACGACGAGATCGGTGCTCGCGCCCTGCCAGGAGGCCAGCATCCGGTCCACCCGGCCGGTGACGGCCGATGCCCAGGCGAAGTCGGCGAGGTTCGCGTCGGCGTACGCCGCGGCCATCGGGTCACTCTCGACCGCGAACACCTTGCCGTCCTCACCGACAGCCTTGGCCAGGAACGCCGAGAACAGGCCGACGCCCGAGTAGAGGTCGAGCACCTGCTCCCCCGGTCTTGGCTGCAACATCGCTAGCACCGCTTCGACGAGCGCGGTCGGAGCACCGGGGTGCACCTGCCAGAAGCCGTCCTCGGCAAGCTCGAAGTCGTGGTTTCCAGACGTCGTCTCGACGTGCTCCACGATGGTCGCGCCGCCGGACACGACGTCTGCGGTCGCGACCGGCGCGACCGCTTCGGGCCGCCGGGCGACGCGAGCGTCCTTGCGGGCGATCAGGCAGTCGTCGACCTCGATCACCTCGTGCGAGCGGTACTTGCGCAGTCCGCGTCGGCGTCCTTGCGGGCCTCGCGGCAGCCCGACGTACTGCATCCGCGTGCGCCAGCGGAGGCCGTTGTCGTCACCGGGCACGGGCTCGACGAGGACGTCCCGGTCGAGTCCGGCGAGCCGGGCCAGCTGTTCGCGTACGACGAAGGCCTTGAGCGCCCGTTGCTCGTCGAGCGACACGTGCTGGAAGTCGCAACCTCCGCAGCCATCAGGGTGGGCCAGCGGACACGGTGCGGCGACCCGGTGCGGCGAGGCCTCGAGGATCTCGACGGCATCGCCGCGGAGGAACTTGCCCACCTCGGTGACCTGGACGACGACCCGCTCCCCGGGCAACGCGTGCCGGATGAAGATGACCTGACCCTCGACGCGGGCAACGAAATGGCCGCCGTGCGCGATGGGGCCGACGGTCACCTCGACCCGGTCCCCGACACGACTTTCCGGGCTCGTCACTTGGTGCGGCCGCGTCGGACGTCGCCCGGCCGGAGCCGCTGGAGCTCCCAGTCAGTGCGGTCCTTGCCCACCTCGGACCCGCGCAGCTGGTAGGGCACCGAGGTCACCATCACGCCAGGCGTGAACAGCAGCCGGCCCTTGAGGCGAAGGGCTGTCTGGTTGTGGAGCAACTGCTCCCACCACTTTCCGACGACGTACTCAGGGATGTAGACCGCGACGACGCCGCGGGGGTTGGACTCCCGGATCTCGATCGCGTACTGCACGATCGGCCGGATGATCTCGCGGAACGGTGAGTAGAGGACCTTCAGCGGGATGTCGATGTGCGCGTTGTCCCACTCGGCCAGCAGCTTGTCGGTCGACGGCCGGTCGACCTCGACGTACACCGCTTCGAGGAGATTCGGACGGCTCGCCTTCGCATAGGCGAGTGCGCGCATCGTCGGCTTGTGCAGCTTGGAGACCAGCACGATCGCGTGCACCCGGGTCGGCAGCATCTGGTCGGAGTCCCCGATGGCCAGCTCTTCCTCGATCCGGTCGTAGTGCCGCCGGATGCCCTTCATGATCGCGAAGAAGATGAACATCGCCAGGATCGCGATCCAGGCGCCGGCGAGGAACTTCGTCAGCAGCACGACGACGAACACCACTGCGGTCATCGCCAGGCCGAACGTGTTGATGATCCGCGAGCGCACCATCTTGCGGCGGGCGGCCTGGTTCGTCTCGGTCTTCAGGTGCCGCGTCCAGTGCCGGATCATGCCGAGCTGGCTGAGGTTGAAGGACACGAAGACGCCGACGATGTAGAGCTGGATCAGCCGGGTCGGCTCGGCCCGGAACGCAATGATCAGGACCGCGGCGAAGCCGGCCAGGATCAGGATGCCGTTGCTGTAGGCGAGCCGGTCGCCGCGCTGGCCGAGCGCCCGCGGCATGAAGCCGTCCTTGGCCAGGATCGAGCCGAGTACCGGGAAGCCGTTGAAAGCCGTGTTCGCCGCAAGGATCAGGATGATGCCGGTCATCGCGACCAGGAAGTAGAAGCCGGGCGGGAAGTTGCTGAAGACCGCCTTGGAGATCTGCGCGATCACGGTGTGCTGGACGAAGTCGCCACTCAGCGCGTGGCCGTTCGCTTCCCTGAGCCGCTCGAGGGCCTTGGGGTCGTTCGGGTCGACGTACCGCAGACCCATCTGGCGGGCCAGCACCACGATGCTCAACAACATCGTCACCGCGATCGAGCCGAGCAGGAAGAGCGTGGTCGCGGCGTTCTTGCTCTTCGGCTTCTGGAACGCCGGCACCCCGTTGGAGATCGCCTCGACGCCGGTCAGCGCCGCACAGCCGGACGAGAACGCCTTGGCGAGCAGGAAGATCATCGCGAGCGTGCCGATGCTCCCGGAGTAGCCATGCGCCGGAATGATGTCCAGGTGGGCGCTCTCGACCTTGGGCAGGTTGCCGCTGGCTGCCCGGACCGCCGCATAGATCGCCATCCCGATGACGCCGAACATGAAGCCGTAGGTCGGAATCGCGAACAGCGACCCGGACTCACGGACGCCTCGCAGGTTCATCGCCGCGAGCAGCACCACCAGTGCACAGGCAACCGGCGTCGGATGGTCATAGATGAAGGGCACGGCCGAACCGGCGTTCTGCACGCCCGATGACACCGACACCGCCACGGTCAGGACGTAGTCGACCAACAGCGCCGCCGCCACCGTCACGCCAGCGGTCTGTCCGAGGTTCACGGTCGCCACCTCGTAGTCACCGCCGCCGCTGGGATAGGCGTGCACGTTCTGCCGGTACGACGCCACCACGGTGAGCATCACCAGCGCGACCGCGATGCCGATCTTCCAGCTGAACGCGTACGCCGAGACACCGGCGAGCGACAGCATGATGAAGATCTCGTCAGGCGCATAGGCGACGGACGACAGGGCGTCACTTGCGAAGACGGGAAGGGCCACCCGCTTGGGCAACAGCGTCTCCCCGAGCTGTGAGCTCCGGAGCTTCTGCCCAATCAGGATCCGCTTGGATATGTCACCGACGCCCACGAGCCAACAGGTTAGAGCACATCGGCCGGAGACGTGGCGCCGGTGACCGTCCGGGGTCTAGTAGCGTCTGCCCCGTGCATGTCGTGATCATGGGTTGTGGCCGGGTCGGTTCGACTCTCGCGCGCTCTCTCGAAGACCGGAACCACACCGTCAGCGTGATCGACAGCAACCCCGATGCCTTTCGCCGGCTCGGGCCGTCGTTCAACGGAACGAAGGTCACCGGCTACGGCTTCGACCAGGCGACGCTCTCCGAAGCAGGTATCGAGCGAGCCGACGCCTTTGCCGCCGTGAGCAGCGGTGACAACTCCAACATCATCGCTGCGCGGGTGGCCCGCGAGACCTTCGGAATCCAGCAGGTCGTCGCCCGGATCTACGACCCGGGACGGGCCGAGGTCTACCAGCGGCTCGGCATCACCACCGTTGCCACGGTGAAGTGGACCGCCGACCAGGTGCTGCGCCGGCTGCTCCCCGCGGGCGCCGAGCCCGACTACCGCGACCCGTCGGGCACCATCCGGCTCGATGCGATCCTGGCCACCGAGGCCTGGATCGGGCAGCGCACCGTGCTCTTCCAGGAGCAGTCCCAGTGCCGCATCGCCTGGATCGACCGACTCGGCGAGGGCATGCTGCCCACCCGTGAGTCGGTGATCCAGGAAGGCGACCTGCTGCACCTCGTCATGCGCGAGGAGAACGCCGCCCGCGCCTACACCGTCTTCGATGACGGCCCGGAGGAAGACTGATGAGGGTGGCAATTGCTGGAGCCGGCGCCGTCGGCAGGTCGATCGCCCGAGAGCTGATCGGCAACGGACACGAGGTGCTGCTGATCGACAAGGAGCCCTCGGCCATCAAGCCCGACCGGGTCCCTGACGCCGAGTGGCTGCTCGCCGACTCGTGTGAGCTGTCCTCGCTCGAGGAGGCCCGCCTGGAGAACTGCGACGTGGTCATCGCCGCGACCGGCGACGACAAGGCCAACCTGGTCACCTCGCTCCTCGCCAAGACCGAGTTCGGTGTGCCCCGCACGGTCGGACGCGTCAACCACCCCAACAACGAGTGGCTCTTCACCGAGGCGTGGGGCGTGGACGTGAACGTGTCGACCCCGCGCATCATGTCGGCGCTGGTCGAGGAAGCCGTCACCGTCGGCGACCTGGTCCGCTTGTTCACCTTCCGCCAGGGCAACGCGAACCTGGTGGAGATGACGTTGCCTGCGGATTCGCCGTACGTCGGCAAGCCGGCAGGGCTGATTCCGTTCCCGGAGAACGTGTCGCTCGTCACGATCCTGCGCGACGGACAGGTCTACACCCCTGACCCCGAGCAGCCGGTCGAGGCCGGCGACGAGCTGTTGTTCGTCGTCGGAGCCGAGGTCGAGGACGAGCTGGAGCACCTGCTCGCGCCGAGCGAGCACCACTAGGAACCTGGGTCGTTCGTCAGTCCTGCGGGAGCAGTAGCTCGGCCACCAGCTTGGGGCGGGCCTTCTCGGGAAGGTTGGCAACCGCGCCGACCAGGGTGTTCACGCACAGGTCGCGGGCGTCCGCGAGCGTGACCTGCGGGCTCTCCAGCCATTCCTGGCACACCGTGCGCTGGAACATGATCCAGCTGCGTACTGCGATCACCAGCAGCGGATGCGCCTTCCGGTCCGGTTCGAGAGCGTCGACGATCCGTTGCTCCTGGACCTGCACGGCGCGCTCGAGGATCTCGAGCACCTCCGGGTCGGCACTCGCGGCACCACGGTGGACTGCCCTGCTGGCGTGCTTGTTGGCCTCGCAGTACGTGAGATAGAGCTCGATCCCCCGGTTCAGCTGCTCGAGTGGACCCAGCGCCGGGTCGGGCGTGGTGGCCGCCAGGATCTCCGCCGACGAGCGCTGGAGCAGCGCTGCCAGGAACGCCCGCTTGTTCGGGAAGTAGTGGTAGAGCAACCCCCTCGAGACACCAGCCGTCTCCGCGACCGCCTCGATGTGCACGTCCTCATAGGGATGTGCGGCGAACAGCTCGGCGCCGAGGTCGAGCAGCTGGGCGCGCCGCTCCTCGGGGCTGAGGCGGGTCCTGGTGGCCATGACGGCCATGCTACTTGACATGGGTTCAGTAATGTCGGACGCTGACTAATGAACTCAAGTCCAATAGAGGAGCTCGATCGTGATCGTCAACGACTGGTCCGGCCACACCTTCCCCCATCCCCCGGGGCGGCGTCCGCTGATCGGCGACGTCGCGGGCGCGGACCGTACCCGCCCGTTGCAGAGCACGATGGGACGAAGCCGCGGACTGGGCCCGATGTTCGAGCTGAAGGTGTTCTCGACGAAGTTCGTCTTCGTCACCGGCGCCGAGGTCGCCGCTGAGCTGTGCGACGAGTCGAGGTTCCGCAAGGGGCTGCCGCCCGCCCTCGAGGCGTTGCGGGACTTCGCCGGAGACGGCCTGTTCACGGCCTACAACGACGAGACGAACTGGCAGCTCGCGCACGACCTCCTGCTGCCGGCGTTCACGAAGTCCGCGATGCAGGGCTACCACCCGATCATGCTCGAGGCGACCCGCGAGCTGTTTGCCTACTGGGAGGCCAAGGCGGTCGGACCCGACACGGCTGGCATCACGGCCGACATCTCGCGAGACATGACCAAGCTGACGATGGAGACGATCAGCCGGGCTGCCTTCAGCCATGACTTCGGATCGTTCACCAGTCCCGAGGTGCACCCGTTCGTGCCGGCGATGATCGCCGCGCTGACGACCGGCCAGCGCAAGGGCACCCTGAAGACCATGCCGTTTGCGAAGCGGATGGTGCGTCGGCTGAACGAGAAGAACGCCCACCATCTCGAGTACGTCGAGTCGATGCTCGACGAGCTGATCGCCGTACGACGTGCATCGGGCGACACCGGACAGGGCGACCTGCTCGGCATCATGCTCAACCAGGCCCACCCCGAGACCGGCGAGCGCCTCGACGACGTCAACATCCGACACCAGATCCTGACCTTCCTGGTGGCCGGGCACGAGACCACGTCGGGCGCGTTGTCCTTCGCGCTGTACTACCTTTCCCGCGACCCGGACCTGCTCGCGAAGGCGCAGCAGGAGACCGACCAGATCCTCGGCGACGACCCCGATGCCGAACCGACCTTCGAGCAGGTCGCGAAGTTCCGCTATCTGCGCCGCGCCCTCGACGAGGGCCTGAGGCTGTGGCCGACGGCTCCCGCCTTCGGTCGGAGCCCGCGGGAGACCACCACGTTGTCCAACGGCGTGGTGATGCGTCCGGAGGACTGGGCGATCGTGATGCTGCCGATGGTGCACCGCGATCCCGAGGCCTGGGGCGACGACGCTGAGGCGTTCGATCCGGACCGCTTCCTGCCGGCCCGGTCACGTGGTCGGCAGCCGCACTCCTACAAGCCGTTCGGCACCGGCGAGCGGGCCTGCATCGGCCGTCAGTTCGCCCTGCACGAGGCGGTCCTGGTGCTCGCGCGGTTGCTGCACCGCTACGACGTCGCCGGAGACCCGGCCTACGACCTGGTCGTGTCCGAGCGCCTCACCCTGCAGCCGGAGGGCTTCGAGCTCACCCTGACGCCGCGCACACCGGGATCAGTCGCGACCGGATCAGAGACGCTCGTCGGGCTCGAGCGGCGTCGCGTTCCGGCTGAGTAGCCAGACCATCGCGGCAAGGGCGGCGATCTGGAGCGGCCAGCCCATCGCGAGCTTGGAGACCCCGAGCGCGCCCACGGCGGCGTCCTTGTCCCACCAGCCGTTGTGACCGGCGAAGTACATCGGCGCCTGTACGACGAGCCGGACCACGCACGGCAGCACCAGCAACCAGGTCAACCGGCTGCACAGCTTCACCACGTGCCGGTCCTCGTGCCAAGCGGTCGGATCACCGGTGACGCTGCCGATGAAGAACCCGACCAACGGCCAGCGGATCAGGATCGTGAACACCATGCCGGCGCTGTAGGCGGCGTTGTAGATCAAGCCGGGCAGGAAGTAGGCGAGCGCCTGGTCACCCGCGTCACCACCGCCTCGCGCCGCGCGCCAGGCGAAGTAGGCGCCGATGCCGATCCCGAAGAGTGCGTTGAGCACGAACTGCGGCGTCGAGCGGTGCACGATCCGGACCACGAGCAGCACCAACGCGCACGCCACGCTGATGATCACGGCCAGCTTCAGGTGATGGGTGGTGAGGAAGCAGATCGTGAAGACGGCGGTCGGCACCGCCGCCTCGAGCATGCCGCGGGCGCCACCGAGTGCCTTGGAGAGCTGGCCGCGGACAACTTCCTCGACGGTGCGGGTGGCATCCGTCGCGGGAGGTTCGGTCAAGGTCAGGACCTCAGCTGGTAGCGCGGGTTATAGATGATCCGCACCCCATCGTGTACGCCGATCCGGCCCTGGACCTGCAACGACCGGCCCGGGTAGATGCCGGCGATCCGGCGGCGGCCCAGCCAGAGGACGGTGATGGTGCCGGAGCCGTCGTAGAGCTCCGCCTCGAGTGCCGGCACCCCACCGCGGGGCCGCAGTGTCACCGTGCGAAGGGTGCCCTGGACGGTCACCAGCTCACGGTCGGGCGCGTTGGAGATCGAGCTGCAGCCGGACTTCACGGTGTCCCGCTGAAGCTCCATCGCTTCTTCGTGTGGCGCGCTCGCCCAGCGACTCAGCTGGCCGCGCAGCCGTCCCTTGGTTTCGGACATGACTCAAGCCTAGCCGTCGACGCGCTTGGCCTCGGGCGGGAGATGGAGCGGCAGCGGCTCGCCCGGCGCCATGGCCTCGCTCCCCCGGTGTACGACGATCCCGCGGATCGTGTCCTCCCACATCACACCGAGTGCGCCATCGGTGGCCGGCAGGCCCATCAGCGAGCAACGCAGCAACCAGCGCGGGCCGGTGATGCCGATGACGCGCGAAGGCTGGATCACCGACTGACCGTCCTCGGTGGGGAGCGGCATCATGCACGTCAGCTCGGGACCGAAGGCGCCCTCCGTCTCGGTGGCCGTGCCGCCCCGCTGGGTCGTGTCGGCGGCGATCTCGCGCCGGGCGTCGCTCCAGATGTCACCCTCACGGGGTGAGGCGAACGCCCGGAGCTCGAGTGCACCGTTCTCGCCCACGATCACGACGGCGATCACCTCGCCGGTCTGTTCATCGACCTGCAGGCGCAGCTCGGTGCCATCCGGCGGGATGATCCGCAGGCTGCCGAGGTCGATGCCCTCGAAGTCTTCGAGCTCCACGTCTCCGGAGTCGAAGGGGCCGAAGATCTGGACGCCCTCCTCGACCTCCTCGCCCGGGCCGTCGAGCGTCTCGGACGTCGTATCGGACTTGCGGCGCAGCCTCACGCATCCTCCTGATGAATTGTCTGGGTTGGGGCCTGCGCGCTGGCAAAGCCTCCAGTTGAACCGTAACCCCCGACGCCGCGCGCGGAGTCGGGCAGGTCGTCGACCTCGACGAAGTTCGCCGTCTCGAAGCGCTGGATGACCAGCTGGGCGATCCGGTCACCACGGTGCAGTGTCACAGGCGTCGTCGGGTCCAGGTTCACCAGCAACACCTTCACCTCACCGCGATAGCCGGCGTCGATCGTGCCGGGAGCGTTCACGATCGAGATGCCATGGCGGTTGGCAAGACCCGAACGCGGGTGCACCAGGGCGACATACCCCTCGGGCAGCGCCAGCGCGATGCCGGTCGGGACCAGTGCCCGCTCCCCCGGCGCGAGCGTCACGTCCTGGGTCGCGAACACGTCGGCGCCGGCGTCGCCGGGATGGGCGTACGACGGCAGCGGCAGGCCGTCGTCGAGCCGTCGGATCGAGATCTCCACCATGGTCCGCGACCCTACCGGCGAGTCGCTGGGAGCCGGATGTCAGGCTAAGCCACCACAAGGAGGAACCAACTCGATGACTGGCACGCTGAAACCTGCGTACGACGAGCGCCTCGGTGTTCCGTTGCGCTGGTGGGTCCAGGCAACGATGTTCCTCGCCACGATCTGGCTCGCCTTCATCGTCGCGCTCCCGGCCTGGGTCGCCTGGGCAGCGACCGGGGTGCTGGTTGCCACGACGTACGGCCTGTTCTGGCTGATCAGCTCCGCCCGGATCGAGATCTCCGGCGGCGTGCTGAAGGCCGGCAAGGCGCACATCCCGGTTGCCCTGCTCGGCGACGCGCAGCCTCTCGATGCGGAGGGGGCGCGACGCGTGCACGGGGTCGATGCCGATGCTCGCGCGTTCCTTCTGACCCGCCCGTATCTGAAGAAAGCGGTCAAGGTCACCATCGACGACCCGGCCGATCCCACGCCGTACTGGCTCCTCTCCACACGTCATCCCGAGCGGCTGGCGCAGGCACTAGGGTGGGCAGGGCAACCAGCCAGCGACCAGTCGCGGAGGAACTGATGGGGAAGCGGAAGGCCAAGAAGGCTGCCAACAAGGGCGCCAAGACCTGGGGCCTCCTCTCCGTCGTCGCTGCACTTCTTGGTGCCAACATCGCGAAGAAGGTGCTGAACTCCTCCTGGCGCGCGGCAACCGGCAAGAAGCCTCCGACCAACCCCGCCGACCCGGACGTCCACATCGGTGAGGCCGTCGCCTGGGCAGCAGCGAGCGGCACCTTCGTCGGGATCGCCCGGATGCTCGCGACCCGCAAGGCCGCCGACTACTACGCCAAGTCGACTGGCAAGCTGCCTCCCGGGCTGCGCTCGGACGCCGAGGAAGCTGCCGAGCAGCAAGCGATCCAGGCCGAGGACGCCCGGCTCGAGGCGGAGCAGGCCAGCCGGAAGTCGAAGAAGAAGGCCAGCAAGACCAAAGCCTGACCCGACACCGATCCTACAAAAAGGCCGCCACCCCTCAACGGGATGGCGGCCTGTTCTGCTCTGGGTGCTGGTCGCGCGCGGCTGCTAGGCGCAGTCGCGGCAGATCATCTTCTTCTCGTCCGCGAGCTGGCTGCGGTGGTGCACCAGGAAGCAGCTCATGCAGGTGAACTCGTCATCCTGCCGAGGCTTCACCTCAACGGCGAGCTCCTCGTGGGAGAGGTCCGCGCCAGGGAGCTCGAAGGACTCGGCGGCTTCCGCCTCGTCCTCGTCGACCTTCCCGGAGTTCTTGTCGTGCCGTCGCGCCTTGAGCTCTTCGAGGCTGTCCTCGTTCTGCTCTTCTTCGGTCTTGCGTGGTGCGTCGTAATCTGTTGCCATGTCTCTTCTCCTGCCCCCGAATCCCAGGTGGCCTTGGTCGCTCTACAAGTCGTCGTCGGCGCCAGATTGTGCACTATCTCGGTGACAAGTGCACATCCATCAGTCGGGTGTCTTAGGAACACCCACAACGCAGTTGGTACGGCGGATGTTCCCACATCTTCGAAGTCCGTGCTCAGGCGCCCGCTGCAAGGAATCCGCTGGCGGCCACGAGCGTACGGAAGCGACCAAATCCAGCGTCCGTCGCACAGATCATCAGGGACTGCCCGGAGGCCCCGTCGGTGACCTCGATCCTCGCTCCGGACTCCTGGGCGATCAGCCCTCCGGCGGCGTGGTCCCACGGGTTCACGCCCTCCTCGACGTAGGCATCGAGGCGGCCGGAGGCCACCGCGCACAGGTCGAGCGCGCACGACCCCATCCGCCGGATGTCGCGGACGTGTGGCAGCATCCGGGCGACTGACTCGCCCTGCCGGACCCGGACCTCGGTCACGTAGTTGAAGCCGGTGCCGACCAGCGACTGGCTCAGGGGAACGTCGGCCCGCACCCGGATCGGCTTGCCGGCCAGGGTCGCGCCGCCGCCCAGGGAAGCCGAGTACTCCTCCCCCGACGCCGGATTGAGCACCACGCCGGCGACCATCTCCTCATCGACGGCGACACCGATGGACACGGCGTACTGCGGGATCCCGAAGAGGTAGTTGACCGTGCCGTCGATCGGATCGACGACCCAGCTGACCCCGCTCGTGCCGACCAGGTTGCTGCCCTCCTCGCCGACGAACCCGTCACCGGGACGCGCGTCGAGCAGCCGCGTGCGGATCAGGTCCTCGCACGCCTTGTCCGCCTTCGTGACGATGTCGATGTCGCTGGACTTGGTGCCGGCCACGTCGACGCCCACGGCGCGCATGGTCTGGACCAGCTCGCCGGCCTCGCGCGCAACCCGAACAGCCAGCTCGAGCAGCTCGGTCCCGACGACCCGGGTCACGAGTCGGTCCCGCACAGCGCCGGCTTCGGACCGCGCAGGTTGGCGCAGCAACCCGGCTGACACCTGTCCCAGGGCGCCGGCAGCGCGCCAACGGCCGCACGTTTCGGATCCTCGCCTCGCTCGGCGGCGGCGCGCTCGAGGAGGAGGTCCCGGACCATCGCGACGAAGCGTTGGTCGACACCGGCCGTGGCCGCCCGCTCGAGCGTGAGTCCCAGACGCCCGGCTGTCGCCCTCGCCTCGGTGTCGAGGTCGTAGATGACCTCCATGTGGTCAGAGACGAACCCGATCGGGACGAGCACGACCGCCTGGGTGCCGCGTTCGTGAAGGGTCTCGAGGTGGTCGTTGACATCGGGCTCGAGCCACGGAACGTGCGGAGCACCCGAGCGCGAGCAGTAGACGAGCGTCGAGGGATACCGGTGTCCGGTCTCCTCACGGACCCGTTCGATGATCTCGTCGGCGACGCTGCGGTGCTGGGCGACGTAAGCCCCACCCACGGGGCCGCTGACGTCGTTCATCGCAGTCGGGATCGAGTGCGTCACGAAGACGAGGTGAGCGTCGCGGCGATCCTCGTTGGGTAGATCCGCCAGCGCAGCAAGGGTGTTGTCGACCATCGGCTCGATGAAGCCCGGGTGGTTGAAGTAGGCGCGCAGCCGGTCGAGCTGCGGCGCGCCCGGCACCTGGGCGACCGCCTCGGCGAGGTCCTCGCGGTACTGCCGGCAGCCCGAGTAGGACGAGTACGCAGAGGTGACCAGGACCGCAGCGCGACGTACGCCGTCGTCGCGCATCTGGGTGATCGCCTCGACGAGGTAGGGATCCCAGTTGCGGTTGCCCCAGTAGACCTTGAGCTTGACGTCGGCGGCGTGCAGGTCCTCCTCGATCGCCTTGAGCAGCGAGCGGTTCTGGTCGTTGATCGGACTCCGGCCCCCGAAGCCGTAGTAGTGCGTCCCGACCTCGGCGAGCCGCTCGTCCGGGATTCCGCGGCCGGCCGTCACGTTACGCAGGAACGGGACCACGTCCTCGGGCTTCTCCGGGCCTCCGAAGGAGACGAGGAGGAGGGCGTCGTACGGCTCGGAACCGGGCATGCCGGCAATCCTAGAGACCGGCCGGTCAGCTTCCTCATAGAGTCACCGGGTGCTCACCTCCTATCGCCGTGTCTTCGCCCATCGAGGTGCGGCGACGTTCTCGGCGACCGGGTTGGTGGCGCGGCTGCCGATCTCGATGATGACGCTCGGCATCGTGCTGCTGGTGAGCACGCTGTCGGGGTCCTATGCGACGGCCGGACAGGTCTCGGCGGCGTACATCATCGGCAACGCGGTGGTCGCGATCCCGCACGGCCGGCTGGCAGACCGCTTCGGCCAGGGCCGGGTGCTGTACGTCGACGCCGTCGTGTTCGCCCTCGCCACCGGGATGCTCGTCCAGGCGACCACCCAGCACTGGCCCTTCCCCTGGCCACATCTGTTCGCTGCGCTGGCCGGCGCCGCCATCCCGCAGGTGGGCTCGCTGGTCCGCGCGCGCTGGGCGCACCTGCTCGGCAGCGAGCGCGACCTGCACACCGCGTTCGCGGTCGAAGGGATCGCGGACGAGATGGTCTTCGTCACCGGTCCGCCGCTGGTCACCTTCCTCTCGACCATCTATGCGCCGCAGGCCGGACTCCTGGTGGCGCTCGTTGCGGGCACGCTCGGGACGGTCGCGCTGGCCGCCCAACACCGGACCGAGCCACCGGTCAACGTCGCCGCCGCGGACGAGACCGTCCCGCCGCTGCCGTGGCTCGCACTGCTGCCGATCACCCTGAGCGCCGCATCGCTGGGCTGCCTCTTCGGAGCGCTCGAGGTCGCGACCGTCGCCTTCGCCGGCGACGCCGGCCACAAGTCGGTCTCCGGGCTGCTGCTCGCAATCCTCTCGTTCGGCAGCATGCTCGCCGGTGTCCTCGCCGGGGCCCATCAGTGGCGGACGCCGACGCTGACCCGGTTCCGGCTCGGCATGGTCGCGCTCGCCGCGTCCATGTTCGTGCTCCCGTTCATCGGCTCGATCTGGGTGCTCGGCCCGATGCTGTTCGTCGCCGGCTTCACCCTGGCGCCCACCCTGATCGCGATGTTCTCGCTGCTCGAGGCGAGCTCGCCACGGTCGCGGCTCACCGAGTCGATGGGCTTCGTCCAGAGCGGCCTGTCCGCCGGGATCGCCCCTGGCGCGTACTTCGCCGGTGTGGTGGCAGACCACTCCGGCGGCTCGCAGGCGTACTGGGTCTGTGCCGCATCCGGCGGCGTTGCTGCCCTGTTCGTCTGGGTGACCGTGGCTCGGCCGACCATCGCCCGGTTGACCGACTAGCCTGCGCTTCATGAGCACGTGGACCAACTGGTCGGGACTGACGACCACCCATCCGACCCAGGTCATCAGCCCGCGCGACGCCGGCGAGGTGGCCGACGCCGTCGTCGCCGCGAAACACCAGCACCTGACGGTGAAGATGGTCGGCACCGGCCACTCGTTCACGGCGATCGGTGCCCCCGAAGGCCTCCAGCTGAACCCGACCCGGCTGACCGGGATCACCAACGTCGACCGGGAGGCGATGACCGTCACCGCACTGGCAGGGACGCCTCTTCACGAGCTCAACGCGAACCTCGAGGCACTCGGCCTGACCCTGCACAACATGGGCGACATCGCCGAGCAGACCCTTGCCGGCGCAACATCGACCGGCACCCACGGCACCGGTGGTGTGGTCGCCTCGTTGAGTGCCCAGATCGCCGGCCTCGAGCTTGTGACGGGTGACGGTTCGTTGATCCGAGCGAACGAGACCGAGAACCCGGATGTCTTCGCCGTGGCCCGTCTCGGCCTCGGCGCCCTGGGAGTGATCACCTCGATCTCCTTTCATGTCGAGCCGGTCTTCACCCTCGAGGCCGACGAGAGCCCGATGCTCTGGGACGAGGCGCTCGCGACCTTCGACCAGCAGGCCGCGGAGAACCACTACTTCGAGGCCTACTGGTTCCCGCACACCGACCGGATGCTCACCAAGCGCAACAACCGGACGCTCGACGAGGCGGCGCCGCTGTCCCGGGTCCGGGGGTACGTCGACGACGAGCTGCTCTCCAACCGGGTGTTCGCCCTCGTCAACAAGATCGGCAACCGGCGGCCCGGACTCATCCCGCGGCTCAACGAGTTCTCCGGCCGGGCGCTGTCGGCCCGTACCTTCTCCGACGTACCTCACAAGGTGTTCACCTCACCGCGGCGGGTGATCTTCCGGGAGATGGAGTACGCCGTCCCGCGCGAGGCCGGCCTGCAGGCGTTGCGTGAGGTCCGTGCGCTGATCGACGACAAGGACTGGAAGATCAGCTTCCCGGTCGAGATCCGCGTCGCACCCGCCGACGACATCGCGTTGTCCACCGCATCGGGACGCGACTCGATGTACCTCGCGTTCCACATGAACGCCCAGACCGACCACACGGCGTACTTCACGGCCGTCGAGGACCTGCTCCGCAGCCATGACGGCCGTCCGCACTGGGGCAAGCTCAACACCCGGACCGCCGCCGACCTCGAACCGGCGTACCCGCGCTGGGCGGAGTTCCAGGCCATCCGGGACCGACTCGACCCCGACCGGGTGTTCGGCAACACCTACCTGCGCAGGATCCTCGGCGACTAGACCGAGGACGGCCCGCTCGGCAGCGGAGCCCGCCAGTCGCGGGTGATCGCGAGGATCCGCCAGCCGAAGCAGAGCAGCACTCCGGGCAGGACAACCAGCCAGATGTTCCAGTCCGCCCGGGTCGCGAGGACCGCCCAGCTGGCACCGGCGAGGGCCGGAGTCGCGTAGAGCTCGCTGGAGAAGACCACCGGCACCCGTCCGGCGAGGAGGTCGCGAGCCATGCCCCCACCGATGCCGGTGACCATCCCCATCAGGGCGGCAGGGATCGGACCGAGACCGTGGTCGAGGGCCTTGACCGCCCCGGTCACGCAGAACAGCCCGAGCCCGGCAGCGTCGAAGATCGTCACCACGCGTTCCATCCGGCCCAGTGCCGGGTGGAAGTAGAACGTGACCAGCCCGGCCACGACTGGAGCGATCAGGTAGCGCCAGTCGGCAAGGGCGGCTGGTGGCGTCGCGCCGATGAGTACGTCGCGCAGGAAACCACCACCCAGGCCCGTCGTACCGGCGAGGACCAGCACCCCGAAGATGTCCAGACCCTTGCGGACGGCGACCAGCGCGCCGGAGATCGCGAACACGAAGATGCCGACGAGGTCGAGCGACACCAGCACCGGACTCGAACCGAACATAAGGAGACCCTAGAGGTGGCGCGTCGGGCGCCGGTGCGACCCGCCCGCCTGAAGTAGGCTCGCCAGCAAGCGGTGAGAAGGAGTACCCCGACGATGCAAGACCTCGTACCTGTGGGCCTGAGCAAGGATGGCTTGCACCTCATCCTGATCAGTGCCGCAGGAGAGGAATTCGCAGTCCCCTTCGACCGGCGGCTCCGCGTGGCACTGCGCGGTGATGACCCGAGACTCGGCCAGCTGGAGATGAAGATGGAAAGCGCCCTGCGCCCCCGAGACATCCAGACTCGCATCCGCTCGGGCGAGTCCCCCGAGGACGTCGCGCTGGCCGCCCAGACCACCATCGAGAAGATCATGGTCTTCGCCGGGCCGGTCCTCGCCGAGCGGGCCCACGTCGCGCTCAGTGCCCAGAACTCCTCGGTCCGGCGCAAGTCCGCCGAGACCTCGTCCGCCGCCCGCACCCTGGGCGAGGCGGCCGGCCTGGTCTTCCGCGATCTCAACCTGCACAGCGAGGACGTCGAGTGGGATGCCTGGCGTCGCGAGGACGGTCGCTGGACCCTGACCGCCGACTATGCGGCGGGCGGGCGGCCGCGGCACGCGGTCTTCACCTACGACATGCCCGGGCGCTACGTCGTCGCCGACAACGACGAGGCGCGCACGCTGACCGGCGAGCTGCATCGCAAGGAAGCCGGCGAGCCGCGTGAGGGCACTGGTGGCAGTGCTGGCACTGCCCGCCGGTTGTCCGCCGTACCCAACCAGGACGAGCTGCCCCTCGGTGACGACGCGATCGAGATGGTCAGCGGCCCGCACGAGGACACCGTCGACCTGAGCGCGACCGTCAACGCGATCCGCGCCACCGACGACCGCGCAGACGACGAGCTCACCGCGGACACCGCAGATGCCGACTGGATCGCGTCTCCGGTCGACGGAGCTGCACCGGTCGACGAGCCGACGACGGAGGAGCCTGTCGACACCACTGATGACGGGCACCCCGCTCCGCCGAAGAAGAAGGGGCGCGCCTCCGTGCCCACCTGGGACGAGATCATGTTCGGCGGCGGCAAGGCCGAGTAGCGTCACCCCATGTCCTATTTCGTTACCGGAGCCACGGGCTTCATCGGCCGCTTCCTGATCCAGGAACTTCTCGACAACCGCGACGGCGAGATCTTCGTGCTCTGCCGGGCGAGCTCGGTGACGCGTCTGGAGGCTCTCGCCCGGCAGTGGGGCGCGGGAGACCGCGTCGTCCCGGTCATCGGGGACCTCAAGGCCGACGAGCTCGGCGTCGACAACGCCTGGGTCGCCGCACACCGCGGAAAGGTCGACCACTTCTTCCACCTTGCTGCCATCTACGACATGACCGCCGGTGATGCGGTCAACGACGAGCTCAACGTCGGCGGCACCCGCAAGGCGCTCTCGCTCGCCGCCGCCCTGCAGGTCGGCACCTTCCACCAGGTCTCCTCGATCGCCGCGTCCGGTGACTACCGCGGCGTCTTCGACGAGACGATGTTCGACGTCGGCCAGGGGTTGCCCTCGCCGTACCACCGGACCAAGTTCGAGTCCGAGCAGATCGTCCGCACCGAGGCCACCGTCCCCTGGCGGATCTACCGGCCGGCGATCGTGGTCGGTCATAGCGAGACCGGCGCCATGGACAAGATCGACGGTCCCTACTACTTCTTCCCGCTGCTGCGAAAGCTTCGCGACCACCTGCCCAACTGGCTGCCGCTGATCGGCGTCGACCTGGGCGACACGAACATCGTGCCGGTCGACTACGTCGCCAAGGCGATGGACCACCTCGCGCACGCGCCCGACCGCGACGGCGAGACCTTCCACCTGGTCAATCCCGAGCCGCAGGCAACGGTCGACATGCTCAACACGTTTGCGGCCGCGGCCAAGGCGCCGCAGTTCGCGGTGCCGGTCGACCGGACGTTCCTCTCCAGGCTGCCCACGTCCGCACTTCCGAAGATGATCCGGCCCTCCACCTTCCTGATTGCCGGGCTGCGCTCCGCGCCGGTGCAGTACGCCCTCAACCAGACGCTCGGCCGGCTCGGCATTCCTGCCGAGGTCGTCGAGCATGCAGGGATGCCGACCACCTACGCCTCCAGGCACACCCAGAAGGCACTGGCCGGATCCGGAATCGGCGTCCCCGAGCTCGAGACCTACGCCGGTGCGCTGTGGTCCTACTGGGAGGAGTTCCTCGACGACTCCATCAAGGCCGACGCCGCGGTCGTCAGGGCACTGACCGGCAAGACGGTGGTGATCACCGGCGCTTCCTCGGGCATCGGACTGGTCACCGCGGTCCAGGTTGCGAAGGCCGGCGGGATCCCGATCCTCGTCGCCCGCGGCAAGGACAAGCTCGAGTCGACCAAGACGATGATCGAGACCCAGGGCGGCACGGCGTACGCCTATGGCTGCGACCTGTCCGACCTGCAGGCGATCGACGCACTGTGCGCCGAGCTGTCCTCGGACTTCGAGCACATCGACTACGTCGTCAACAACGCCGGCCGCTCGATCCGCCGCTCGCTGAAGCTCAGCGAGGACCGCTTCCACGACTTCGAGCGGACCATGCAGCTGAACTACTTCGGCGCGATCAGGCTGGTGATGGGCCTGCTGCCGATGATGCGGGCGAACCATTCGGGTCACATCGTGAACGTCTCGTCGATCGGCGTACAGACCAACCCGCCACGCTTCAGCGCGTACGTCGCCTCGAAGGCGGCGCTCGACGCCTGGAGCAACGTGGTCTCCTCCGAGGTCGTCGGCGACGGCATCTCCTTCACCAGCATCCACATGCCGCTGGTGCGAACCCCGATGATCGCGCCGACGAAGCTCTACGACCGGTTCCCGACGATCAGTCCGGGGCAGGCCGCCCAGAAGGTGATCACGGCGCTCGTCGAGCAGCCCCACGAGATCAACACCGCGATGGGCAACCTCGGCGCGGTCGCGCACACCGTCGCCCCGCGTTCGGTGTTCCGGGTGCTGAACCTCGCCTACAAGGTGTTCCCCGATTCCGCGGCCGCCAAGGGCGCGGCTCCGGTCGAGCCGACCAAGGAACAGCTCGCGATGTCCCGGGTCCTGCCCGGCGTGCACTGGTAGGCCCGGGTGAACATCTTCCACATCGCCACGGCGACTGACTGGGCCGCGGCGAAGTCGGCTGGCGAGTACACCACCTCGACCCGGGGACGGTCGTTGGCCGAGGAGGGCTTCATCCACGCCTCTCGTCGCGAGCAGGTGGCCGGCGTCTTCGCGAGTTTCTATGCCGACTCCGAGGAACCCCTTGTGTTGTTGACGATCGACACCGAACAGCTGACGGTGCCGTGGAGCGAGGACCCCGTCGGCAACGACACCTACCCACATCTCTACGGCCCGCTGGCCGTCGGCGCGGTCACCGCAGTCGAGCCCCTGGACCGGGGCGGCCCCACGCCGTCCTGAGCGTCGTCAGCCGGTCGCGATCGGCCTCGACTCGTCGGTGACCCAACCACTCCACGAACCCGGGTACAACGCGGCATCGATCCCGATGCTGGCCAGCGCGAGAATGTCGTGGGCCGCGGTCACGCCCGACCCGCAGTACGTCGCCACCTCACCGGTCGCCTCGGCATAGACGGCCCGGAGCTCCTCGGGTGTCCGGAACCGGCCGTCGGCGGCCAGGTTGACGCCAGTCGGGACGTTGATCGCGCCGGGGATGTGGCCGGCGACCGGGTCGACCGGTTCGACCTCCCCGCGGTAGCGCTCGGGTTGCGGGCATCGATCAGCACGTTCGCAGCGGCAAAGGCGAGGACGTCCTCGGCCTCGAGCACCTTGAGCTGTCCCGGGGTCCCGTGGAAGTCACCCGTCGCCACGGTGGGCGAGCCGGTCTCGACCTCGCCCGTCCAGGCCGACCAGCCTCCGTCGAGCACCCGGACGTCCTCGTGCCCGTAGTAGCGCAGCAGCCACCAGGCCCTGGCCGCCGCTCGGCCGGCCCAGTCGTCGTAGACCACCACCGGACGGTCGGTGCTGACTCCGGCCCTTCGCATGGCTGCTTCGAAGCGACCCTGTTCCGGCAGTGGGTGCCGGCCGCCGGCGCCGGGTGGATCCGCGAGATCCTGGTCCAGGTCGACGTAGGCCGCTCCGGGGATGTGGCCCCGCGCGTACTCGTCGCGACCCGATGGCCCGCCCAGCTGGTAGCGGACGTCGAGAATCGTGATCCGGTGGTCGAGCTTGCTCCGGTGGTCGAGCTTGTCGAGACCACCCAGCTCGTCAACACCGATCAACGGACTGGCCACTGGGTTGCTCATGCCTTCATCCTTCCCGATGGGTGCTCACCCGAACGGCAGCGGCTCCGACAGCATCGACACGGCCTGCGCGCGGGCGGAGGTCATGCCGCGTCGGTGGTGCTGGCGACAGAGCACCTCGTAGCCGACCTCGGGTGCCGGCTCCCCCAGATGCTCCACGTCACCGACGACGATGACCTCACCCTCGGTGACGATCTCGCCGTTCTCGGTCCGGGCGTTGTGGGTGGCCCGTTTCCCGCACCAGCAGAGCGCCTCGACCTGAAGCGTCTCCATCTTGTCGGCGAGCTCGACCAGCCGTTGGGAGCCAGCGAACAGCTGCGTCCGGAAGTCGGTCAGGATGCCGAAGCAGAAGACATCGATCTGGAGCTCGTCGACCACCTTGGCGAGCTGCTCGATCTGTCGCGGTGTGTAGAACTGGGCCTCGTCACAGATCAGGAAGTCGATCCGGGAGCCGTGGGTGAGCGAGTCCACGACGTAACGCCAGAAGTCGAAGTCCTGGTCGACCTCCTCCGCCACGTGCGACAGACCGAGCCGCGACGAGATCTGGGCCACGCCGGCGCGGTCGTGGCTGGTGAACAGCCGGCCGATCCGGCCCCGAGCGGCGTGGTTGTGGTTGGTCTGCAGGGCCAGCGTCGACTTGCCCGCGTCCATCGTCCCGGTCCAGAAAGTCAGTTCAGCCACGGGCGGAGTCTGCCACCAACGCAGGTCAGTCGACGAGGATCGGGATCAGCATCTCGCGTGCGGTCAGCGAGCCGTGCAGGCCGATGAGGGTCATCTCGTAGGGAAAGTCCTTCGAGCTCATCAGTGCGAACTCGTCCCGGGCGGCGACCACGACATCCCCCAGCCGGGGTCGGACCAGGTCCGAGACGGTGCCGAACCAGCCTCGTTCAGTCGCCTCGTCGCGAGTGAGCACCAGCGCCTGGTCGCCCAGCACGGATCGCCAGGCAGCGGCCACGTCGTCGGTCGCGCCGACCGAGCAGTAGAGGTGCCGGAACCTTGCCTCGCCGCCGAGAAGGAAGACACCGTCGCGCAGCTCCGGGAACTGGTCCACATCGATCCGCGAGGTCATCGGGCTGTCGATCATCCCGTGGTCGGCGATCACCACCAGCCTGGTGTCTGTCGTCAGCGTCTCGCGGAGCTGCTCGACCGAGTCGTCGATGGCCGACAGCTGGGCGCGCCATTGCGGGGAGTCGACGCCGAACCGGTGGCCGGTCCAGTCGAGATCGCCGTCGTAGACGTAGGTCACCGAAGGTCCGACGGACGAGGCCGCAACCACGCCAGCAATCCGCTCGCCGACCCGGTCGGCCCCGACGTACGCTGCCCCGCGCTGGCCGCAGACCGTCAGCCCGGAGTCCACGAACTGCCGCTTGCTCACCACGGTGGTGTGCACGCCCGCACCCGCCAGCCTCTCGAACGCGGTCGGGTTGGGCTGCCACTCGAGCGGGTCGACGTGCTTGTCCCAGTAGAGAGCGTTGAGCAGCCGGTCGGTCCCGGGCACCCGCGAGGTGAAGCCGACCAACCCGTGCTCCCCCGGCGTCAGTGCGGTGCCCAACGAGGTCAGCGAGGTGGCCGTGGTCGAGGGGACCCCGGCTGTGGCGGGAGACTCTCCGTGGATGAGCAGCGAGTGGAGGTAGGGCGCATCGACCCGGTGCTCGCGGACGAGCTCGTAGCCGAGGCCGTCGACGAGGAAGACGACGTACTTCTGGGCCGGCGGCAGGATCAGCGACGTGTCATGGAAACCGACATCGATGCCGATCGCCGTCGCGACCGCAGGGAGCACGTCACCCAGGGACCTGCCGTGGTACGCCGGCTCGGTGAACGTCGACGCGGCCGGCACGGAGGTCAGGCCTGGGTGCGTGTCGAAAGGCTGTCGGCGAAGGCCAGCAGCGCATCGACCGCGGGCTGGCCATCGGCCGCCGAGCTGACGCGGAGCGAGAAGTCATCGGAGGCGAGGACCCCGGTGTAGCCGTGGTCGGCGTCGCAGTCGGGGTCGACACAGCCGGCCGGCTCGAGGTCGATCCGGCTGATGCCGCCCCAGCCGACGGTGAGGACGGCTTCGGACGTCGGCAGCAGGCCGCCGCTGAAGCTGGCTGGGTTCGCGATCATCCGGTTCACCACCACGGACTTCACCGAGGTCAGTGAGATCGCCTCGGTCGACGTCGAGGTGTACGGCTCGGGCAGCATCTCGTCGGCCGGGTGCTCGTCGGTGTGGCAGAGGATCAGTCGCGAGGGCGTGAGCACGACCACGGTGATGTGCCGGCGGACCTCGTCGCGATCGATGGTCGGCTCGTGGTGCACGAGGAACGACACGACCTGCTCACCCGCAACTGCCGCGGCGACTCCCGCCTTGACCACCTGGGGGTAGTAACCGGTCTTCTCGATGGCGGCTTCCAGCTCGGGAGCACTGTCTTGGGTCGTGAGCGAACGCATTGCGTCAGTCTGTCACGCGAGCCTGTCGGTGGCGGTGTCGCCCGGGTGCACGTTGAGCCGGCGCACGAACGTGTCCGAACGAGGGTCCAGGACGGGCTCGACGCGGACGGTTGCGCTCAGGACGGCGACGCCATCCGCAGTCGCATGCACCAGCGTCAGGTCGACGGAGCGGACCTGCGGAAGGTCGCTCTTGAGCTGGGCGACGCGACGGATCAGGTCCTCGACGGCGGGTACGTCGACCAGCTCGCTGCCGCGGTAGCCGAACAGCAACGGAGCCGCCTTGATCGCCCGGACCGTCTCGGCCGCATCGAGCACGGTGATCGGCGGGATCCGATAGGCCTTGTCCCCGACGAGCTCGGTCAAGGCCCCGGAGACACTGAACGACACGACCGGACCGAACAGCGGGTCCTCCAGACCACCGACATCGACCGGCACCCCCGGCGCCGCCGTCTTCTGGACCACGAATCCGGCAGTGCCCGGCTCGGTGATCAGGTCGCTCAACGACTCCCACGCGGCGGCCATCTCCTCCTCGCCCTCGATGTTGCGCCACACGTGCGCAAGGTCGGGGCGGTGCCGGAGGCCGTGAGCGGTCGCCTTGAGCACGACGTCCCACCCGAGGTCCTCTCCGGCCCTGACCGCGGCCTCGATCGAGTCGACCGGGATGTGGTTCCAGAGCTCGATGCCGTAGTGGCCGAGCAGGGTGATGGTCTCGGGCACGGTCAGGTCGCGGCCGTCGGGCGCGGTCATCAGCACCTTGTTGACGGTCCGGTTGGCCGCTGCCGAGTCGATGCTGTCGAGCGTGTGCTCGACGGTGTCGTCCCGCGCCAGCCAGGTGGCGTACTCGACGACCCGGGCGAGCGCGCGAACCGCGGCTTCGACGGCGGGATAGGACGGCACCGACCCACGGCCCGCGGTGTTGCCGGCGAGGTCGGGCACCCGTAGCAGCTCGGGAACGCCCTCACGCCCCAGAAAGCTCGAGACCAGCGGCTTGTCGGACTGCTCCCCCACCGCAGCGAGCACGTTGGCCACCTCGACTCCGCCGGCGTTCAGTGGCGGGATGTAGACCGCGACCACGGAGTCGACCTCGTCGTCGTCGATCGCCGCGTCGAGGGCATCTTCGAAGTCGCCAGCGGTGGCCTCGGCACCGAGCGCGATCGCCCGGGTCACCGAAAGCCCGCTGGCGGCCGCAGCATCGGCGGCGAGGAGACCGAGCGCATCGGAGTTGCCGACGACGGCCACCCGCGACCCGGTCGGCAGCGGCTGGTGGGCGAGCAGCTGGGCGACGTCGAACATCTCATCGAGCGTGTCGACCTGGATCACACCCGCCTGGCGGAACATCGCATCGACGGCCGCGGGCGGAGCAGCGTTGGACCGGACGGCATGGCCCATCGGCACGCCCTGCGTCGTACGCCCCGAACGCACCGCGATGATCGGCTTGCGGCGCGAGACCCGGCGGGCGATGCGGGAGAACTTGCGCGGGTTACCGATCGACTCGAGGTAGAGCAGGATCACCTCGGTTGCGTCGTCCTCCTCCCAGAACTGCAGGAGGTCGTTGCCCGACACGTCGGCACGGTTTCCAGCGCTGACGAAGGTCGACAGGCCGAGCCCGCGGCCCCGCACCTTCTCCAGGATCGCGGAACCGAGCGCACCCGACTGGCAGAAGAAGCCGGCTCGGCCGCGCGGGGGCATGATCGGCGACAGCGAGGCATTGAGCGAGATGCCGGCGGCGGTGTTGATCACGCCGAGGCAGTTCGGGCCGATCAGCCGGAGACCGTAGGAGCGAGCCAGCCCGACGAGCCTGCGTTGGCGCTTGCGACCCTCCTCACCGGTCTCGGCGAAGCCCGACGAGATCACCACCAGGCCGTGGACGCCCTTGGCCGCGCAGTCGAGTACGACGTCCTGGACCGCCTCGGCGGGCACCGCGACGATCGCCACGTCGACCTCGCCGGGGATGTCTCCGACCGTGGCGTACGCCGGCATGCCCGCCACCGCGTCGGCTGCGGGGTTCACGACATAGACCCGTCCGGAGTAGTCCCCGAGCACGAGGTTGCGGACCAGGGCGGCGCCGATGGTGTCCTGGCGACGCGAGGCGCCGATGACGGCGACCGAACGGGCGTTGAGGAAGGTCTCGATCGATGCTGCCTCCGCGCGGTGCTCGCGGGCGGACATCACCCCGATCGCGGTGTCGGTCGGGTCGATGTCGAACTCGAGGTGCATCACGCCCTCGTCGTAGGTACCGGTGACGCGGTAGCCCTGCTCCCGGAAGATCGAGATCATCCGGTCGTTCTCCGGCAGGATCTCGGCGATGAAGCGGTCGATGCCGTTCTCGCGGCCGGCCTGGGCGAGATGCTCGAGGAGCAGCTGGCCGATGCCCCGGTTCTGGTGGGAGTCCTGGACGAGGAACGCGACCTCGGCCTCGACGGGCTCGGTCCGCTCGTAGCGCCCGACCGCGATGATCTTGTCGGCCACGGTCAGCACGAACGCGACGCGGTCCTTGTGGTCGACGTGGGTGAAGCGATGCACATCCCGGGTCGACAGGCGCGGCATCGCCGAGAAGAACCGGAAGTACTTCGACTGGTCGGAGACCTCCTCGTAGAAGGCGACCAGCCGGCCATCGTCATCGGCGGTGATCGGCCGCAGGTGGGCAGTACGCCCGTCCCGCAGGAGTACGTCGGCCTCCCAGTGCGCGGGATAGCCCTCCACTGCTGGGGGCTTTACCTCCGGGAGATCGGCCGCTGTCACCTCAGAAATGTACCGTCCGATGCGCATCACGGCGCGCCCAAGGGCCGAACCCCCAACCGATACAGGGAGAATGCGCGCATGGCTCGAGGAAGAAACCGCAGCACCACCACCTCGGATGAGGACTTCGAGGAACACATCGTCGACATCGATGTCGGCGACGAGATGCGTTCCAGCTTCCTCGAGTACGCCTATTCGGTGATCTACTCGCGCGCGCTCCCGGATGCCAGGGACGGCCTCAAGCCGGTGCAACGGCGGATCCTCTACGCGATGTATGACATGGGCCTGCGTCCGGACCGCGGCCACGTGAAGTCGTCGCGCGTCGTCGGTGAAGTGATGGGTCGTTTCCACCCGCACGGCGACGGTGCGATCTACGACGCCCTGGTGCGGCAGGCCCAGTCCTTCGCCATGCGTGTGCCGACCGTCGACGGCCACGGCAACTTCGGCTCCCCCGACGACCCGCCCGCCGCGATGCGTTACACCGAGGCCCGGATGGCGCCTGCGGCGGTGGCGATGACCGACTCCATCGACGAGGACACCGTCGACTTCAAGGGGAACTACGACGGGCGCGAGCTCGAGCCGTCCGTGCTCCCGGCTGCGATCCCGCACCTCGTCGTCAACGGCGCGACCGGCATTGCCGTCGGCATGGCCACCAACCTCGCTCCGCACAACCTGATCGAGGTCATCCAGGCGCTGCGGCACCTGATCACCCACCCCAGCGCCGGCATCGACAAGATCACCGGCTTCATCCCGGGACCGGACCTCCCGACGGGCGGCAAGATCATCGGCCTCGACGGCGTACGCGATGCCTATGAGACCGGCCGTGGCTCGTTCCGGATGCGGGCGACGGCGCGGATCGAGACGATCGGGCGACGCAAGGGCATCGTCGTCACCGAGCTGCCGTACGCCGTCGGCACCGAGCGGGTCGTCGGCGCGATCAAGAAGCTCGTGCAGGCCAAGAAGCTGCAGGGCATCGCCGACGTCACCGACCTGACCGACCGCGAGAAGGGCCTGCACCTCGTCATCGAGGTGAAGAACGGCTTCCATCCCGAGGCCCTGCTCGAACAGCTCTACAAGAGCACTCCGATGGAGGAGTCCTTCAGCATCAACGCGGTCGCGCTCGTCGACGGACAGCCGCGGACCCTGGGCCTCAAGGAGATGCTCGAGGTCTTCCTGGCACACCGCTTCGACGTCGTACGCCGCAGGTCGACGTTCCGTCGGGGCAAGGCGGCTGACCGGCTGCACCTGGTGGAAGGACTGCTGCTGGCGATCCTCGACATCGACGAGGTCATCCAGCTGATCCGCGGCAGCGACAACGCCGAGCAGGCGCGCGAGCGGCTGAGGTCGGTCTTCGACCTCACCGAGATCCAGGCCAACTACATCCTCGACATGCCGCTACGCCGGCTGACCAGGTTCTCCAAGCTCGAGCTCGACAAGGAGCGCGACGAACTGCAGCGCACCATCGACGCGCTCGACGAGATCCTCGGTGACGAGGCCAAGCTCAGGAAGGTCGTCTCCGACGAGCTGGCCGAGGTCGCGAGGACCTACGGCACTCCGCGCCGCACCGTGCTGCTCGAGTCCTCGGGCGCGACCGCGGCGACCGCGGCCACGCCTCTCGAGGTGGCCGACGACCCCTGCTTCGTCTACCTCTCGTCCAGTTCCCTGCTTGCACGCACGACCGGGGTCGAGCCTCCGGGCGACAGCGGAGCGCGGGCCCGGCACGATGTGATCGTCTCGGCGGTCCGGACCACGGCGCGCGGCGAGATCGGCGTCCTCACCACGGCCGGGCGGGTGATCAAGCTCGGCGTGCTCGACCTGCCGACACTGCCCAGCACCGCCAACCATCCCAACCTCCAGGGTGGCCAGCCGGTCGGCGAGTTCGTCACGCTGAACGCCGGCGAACGGGCACTTGCGCTGACCACGTTCGACCCAGCGTCCGCTGGACTCGCGCTCGGCACCCGGCAGGGCGTGGTCAAGCGGGTGACGCCGGAGTACCTCTCGAACCGGGATGACTGGGACGTGATCGGTCTCAAGGACGGCGACAGCGTGATCGGTGCGGTCCAGCTGGCAACCGGCGACGAGACGCTCTGCTTCATCACCAGCGACGCACAACTGCTGCACTTCGACGCCTCGGCGGTCCGGCCGCAGGGCCGGTCCGGCGGCGGCATCGCCGGCATCAAGCTGTCCGCCGGCGCCACGGCGTCGTACTTCGGGGCGCTGTCGGCCGAGGGTGCCGTCGTTGTCAGCATCTCCGGCGCGAGCACCGCGCTCCCGGGCACCGACACCGGCTCGGTCAAGGTGACCCCGTTCTCGGAGTACCCCGCGAAAGGCCGGGCCACCGGTGGGGTTCGCTGCCACCGTTTCCTCAAGGGAGAAGACGAAATCGTCTTCGCCTGGGCGGGTCCGGCACCGGCCCTGGCAGCAGCTGCGAGCGGCGCACCGGTCGAGCTGCCCGAGCCGGTCGGACGCCGCGACGGCTCCGGTGTTCCGGCCAGCCAACCGGTGACCGCGTGCTCCGGTCCGGCCCTTTCGGTACTCCCCCGGCTGGGCGTCGAAGACATGACAGGCTAGGCCCATGACGAAGCGGTTCGCCCTCCTGACCAGCGTGCTGGTCGCCCTTGCCCTCTCGCTCAGCGGGTGCGGCGGGTCCAGTGTGTCCAAGGAGCCGGCCGACCAGCGACTGACGGCGGCGAAGAAGGCTTTCGACACCACCAAGGGCGTCGAGATCACCATCAAGTCCAAGCTGCCGAAGTCGGTCTCAGGACTGCTGGCCGCGGAAGGCATCGGCACCCACCAGCCGGCCTTCGACGGGAAGATCACGGTCTTCCAGTCGAACATCCCGCTGACGTTGCCGGTCATCGCCGTCGACAACCACGTCTACGTGGACTTCGGCAAGTGGCTCGACGTCGAGCCCGGACAGTACAACGCGCCCGACCCGGCCACCCTGATGAATCCATCCGGCGGCCTCTCCACGCTACTGACCGCAGCCACCGACGTCTCTGCGGGCAAGGAGCAGCGCGAGGGGAAGACCCGCGTGACCTCGTTCACCGGCAAGGTGTCCGGCGAGGTGATCTCCAAGATCATCCCGACGGCTGCGACCAAGAAGTCGTTCGATGCGACATTCACGCTCGATGACTTGAACCAGTTGGTGAAGGCAGTCCTGACGGGCCCGTTCTATCCGAAGGTCAGCGACGTCACCTACACGCTGACGTTCTCCAGCTACGGGACCGGCAAGACCATCGCGAAGCCCCAAACCCTCAAGCTCTCGTGAGCACGATCCCGGGGAGCGCTGCCTCGCCGGCAGCACCCCGGAGGCTGCTCGGTCTGGCAGCGATCGCGGTCGCCTTCGCGGCGGCCGACACCTACGTCGTCGTCCTCGCCCTGCCGGACATGATGGTCACGGTCGGGCTGAGCATCGACCAGCTCCAGCGTGCCGCTCCGATCGTGTCGGGCTTCCTGCTCGGGTACGTCGCGATGTTGCCGCTGATCGGCCGGATCGCCGACCTGCGCGGCCGCGTCCCGGTCCTCACCGCGTCGCTGGTGGTCTTCGCCTTCGGTTCGCTGATCACCGCGCTCGCCTTCGACCTGCCCTCGGTCGTCGCCGGCCGGTTCCTCCAGGGCGTCGGCGGAGGCGGTCTGGTGCCTGCGACCCTCGCGCTGGTCGCCGACCTCTATCCGGTCTCGCAGCGAGCCGTGCCACTCGGCATCGTCTCCGCGGTCCAGGAGATCGGCTCCGTCCTCGGCCCGTTGTACGGCGCGGTGGTCCTCGCCTTCGCCGACTGGGAAGGGATCTTCTGGATCAACATGGTGCTCGGGCTGGTGCTGGCGGCCGCCATCGCCCGGGTCGCCTCGACCCCGGCCGGTCGAGCGAGACCGCGCCTTCCCGACCCGGTCGGCCTCGTCCTGCTCGCGCTGTTCCTCGCCGGCCTGGTCCTGATGCTCGCCGAGCCGGGCGTGCTGGTGCGGGACATCGTCCTCGGCTGGCCGTTCGTGCCGCTCTTCGGCAACAGCCGGTGGGCCGCTCCGTTGACCTTCGTGACCGCCCTGCTCCTCGTTGCGCTGATGGCCCGCTGCCTGAAGGCCAGTCGCCCGCTCGTCGACCTGCGCAGCTGGGGGCGGACCTTCCGGGAGGCCGACGTCGTCGGTGCGACGTACCTCGGACTGGCCCTGGCCGGCGTGATCCTCGCGTTCGCCTCGGCCGACCCGTCGAAGCAGCTCTTCTCACCCGCCGGCGCCTGGTTGCTTGCCGGGTCCGCGATCCTGGCGGTCGCATTCGGCTGGCACGTACGCCGCGCCGACCATCCGTTGGTGCCACGCTCCGCGCTCCGTCGTACGCCGGCCTGGGCAAGTCTGCTCGCCAGCTTCTTCATCGGTGCTGCGCTGATCGCAGCCCTCGTGGACATCCCCGTCTACGCCCGGCTGACCAGCTATCCCGACTCACAGCTCAAGGCGGCGCTCGTCCTCGTCCGGTTCCTGGTGGCACTGCCGGTAGGTGCAGTCGTCGGCGGCTACCTGACCCGTCGGCTGCCCGCCGGCGTCGTCGCGGCGGGCGGCATGGTGCTCGCCGCGATCGGCTTCGCTGCCATGTCACAGTGGGGGCCGACCAGCCTGCTGCATCCGGTCGTCACCGTTCCGCTGGTGCTCGGCGGCTTCGGCTTCGGCCTCGCGCTTGCTCCGGTCAACGCCGTACTCCTCGCCTCGACGGATGCGGCCGTCCACGGTGTCACCAGCGCCTTCGTCGTCGTCGCCAGGATGATCGGCATGCTGGTCGGGATCTCGGTGCTCACCACCATCGGGCTGCGACACTACTTCCGGGCCCGCGCCGCGCTGCCCTCGATGAACACGGTGTGCGGAGACACGTTCAACTGTCCGAAGTACACCCACCTGAGCGACGCGGCCGTGCTCACCCAGGTCGAGGCGATCTTCATCGGCGCCGCGATCTGCGCGATCATCGCTGCCCTCGTCTCGGTCGTGCTGTTCCGCGGAGTCGAGACCCGCAGCACCGCTGTGACCGAACTACTGAAGGCAGGCTGATGCTCGAACCCGTGTGCACGGTGTCATCCCTGGCGGCCGACGAGCCGCTGATCGGAAGCGCGCCCGATGCCCGGGCCTGGGTCTGTCTGGAACAGCCCGGTCCCTGGGGACGGAAGGCCTTCACCTCCAGCCACCTCGACCCGGTCCTCGGCGCCGAGATCGAGCGTCTTGCGGCCGCTCACGGCATCCGGCCGAGCCTCGTCCGACGACCCGGCCGGCACGCCGTCGATGCACACCTGATGGCTGCTCCGATGGTCCTGGTCGCGCACACGGATCCTGCCGACCCGTGGCTGCTCACCGGGAATCTGGACAGCGCCGCGGACATCTTGGAGCTCGACTGGGCCGCGGTGGCGGCCGGCGATGCCGAAGCCGTCATCGCTTCGCTGCCCACGCTCACCCGCGCTGCCGAGGAGCAGCTGCTGGTCTGCACCAACGGGACCCGCGACACCTGTTGCGCTCTCTTCGGCCGGCTGAGCGTCACCCCGGCCGCTGCCGCCCATCCAGGGCGGGTCTGGGAGGTCACGCACACCTCTGGACACCGGTTCGCGCCCACGACCGTGATGCTGCCGTCGGGCTACCTGCACGGCCGCGTGGCCGCCAGCGCCGACCTGCTCACGGCCGCGACCGGGGGCCGGCTCGTGCTCGACGGGCTGCGCGGGCGATCGACGTGGACCGGCGCCGGCCAGGTCGCCGAGGAGGCAGTCCGCAGGACCGAGGACATCACCGCCCTGCATGACCTGTGCGTCACCGCCGCCGACGACGACTGGCTCGTCACGCACCGGGACGGCCGGACCTGGTTGGTCCGGGTCAGCACCACGGTCTCGGGCGAGCGTGCCGAGTCCTGCGGCAAGGATCTCAAGCCGGTCACCCGCTACGAGGCGAGGATCCTCTAGCGGCTTCGCAACGCTACCTGCGTGTATCTGGACCACTCACTTCGGCGATGCCCGGCGTCGGCTAACTTTGCGGTTGTGAGCAATCAGTTCGACGACCTCCTCGCCGCCAACGTCAAGTTCGCCGAGACCTTCACGCTGAGCGGGTTCGACGGTGTCGCTCATGCCGGCATCGCCGTGGTGACCTGCATGGACTCGCGCATCGACCCGCTGGGGATGCTCGGCCTGCAGCCGGGCGACGCGAAGATCTTCCGCAACCCGGGCGGCCGGGTGAACGAGTCCGCGCTCGAGGCGCTGGTCCTCGGTGTCCATCTGCTCGGCGTCAAGCGCATCCTCGTCGTCCCCCACACCCGCTGCGCCATGTCGACCTCATCGGAGGAGGAGCTGCGTGCCCGGGTCGGAGAGTCGGCCGGCCAGGACGTCTCGTGGCAGACCTTCGACGTGATCCCCGACCCCGAGGCCGCGCTGCTCGACGACGTACGCCGGGTCCGGTCCCATCCGCTGATCCCCGAAGCCGTCGCGGTTGGCGGCTTCATGTACGACGTGGACACCGGTCTCCTGCACCACCGCGTCTGACCTCTACGCCAGCTGCGCGCCGATGAACTTCAGCTGCGCCGGCGCGACCCGGCGCCAGTAGCCGGGAGTGTGAGCGCCCGGCTGAAAGCCGCCAGCGGGCTTCGGATGCAGGCGCGAGACGTAGTCCCTGGTTGCCTGGTAGAACGGGTCGCCGGTGCCGCAGTCCACCATCAGGGGTGTGCCCGACAACCACTCCGGGTGGGCGAAGACGTCGTGGGCGTCGAAGTCGGCTGCATCGTCGTACGCGCCGGCTGCGGTTGCACCGGCCGCCTCGAAGAGCGCCGGGCTCGACACCGCCACCGCCCGAACGGCGAGTTTGCCTTGCCCGGCAAGCAGGAGCGCGCCGTACCCGCCCATCGACCAGCCGTACAACCCGAGCCGACCCGTGTCGAGTCCACGCCTCGCGAGCAACGGGACGAACTCCTCAGCCACCATCGCGCCCGCATCACTGCCGTCGGCTCGCCGGTGCCAGTAGCTGTGCGCTCCGCCGTCCACGGAGGCAATCGCGAACGGTGCCACGCCGGCGGCCACGGCAAGGGCGAGGAAGCGGTCGAGGCCGAGGGTGTCGAACGACGACGTGTGGGACGCCCCGGCTCCGTGCAACGACACCAGCACCGGAAGCCGCGAACCAACCGGATGGCCGGGCGGGTACGAGACCGACCAGCCCGTCGGGACACCACCACGGGCACGCGACACGAACGACCCGTTGACGCGCGGGCCCGGGCTGGCGTGTGGGAGCGGCGCGTCGGCCCCGTTCAGCCCGAGCAGCTCGTGCAACCGGGTCCGGCCGGGCAGCACGTCGTCCTCGACGAGCAGGCCGCCACCACCGACGACGGCGACTGCACCCACACCCCAGCCCATCAGCATCGTCCTCCGCGAGATCGTCACGCGTCGATGGATTCCTGGTCGACTTCGTAGGCGCCGGCAACGATGAAGTCCTTGCGAGGCGCGACATCGGTGCCCATCAGGAGCTCGAAGACCTCGGCAGCGTCGGCGGCGTCATCGGCGGTGATCCGGCGCAGCGTCCGGTGCCGCGGGTCCATCGTCGTCTCGGCCAGCTGGTCGGCGTCCATCTCACCAAGGCCCTTGTAACGCTGGACCGGGTCCTTCCACCGCACGCCCTTCTTGGTCAGCTCGGCCATCTTCCGCTGCAGCTCGGGATCGGAGTAGGTGTAGACGTACTTCTCCATCCCCTTCTTCGGGTTGGTCAGCTCGATCCGGTGCAGCGGAGGTACGGCGGTGAACAGCCGGCCTGCGGTGACGAGGTCCGGCATGTACTTGAAGAACAGGGTCGCCAGCAGGCACCGGATGTGGGCACCGTCGGAGTCGGCGTCGGCCATGAAGATGATCCGGCCGTAGCGGGCCTGCTCGAGGTCGAAGGTCCGGCCGGAGCCGGCGCCGACGACCTGGATGATCGAAGCGCACTCGGCGTTCTTGAGCATGTCGGCGACGGTGGCCTTCTGCACGTTGAGGATCTTGCCCCGGATCGGCAGCAGGGCCTGGAACTCCGAGTTGCGAGCCAGCTTCGCCGTACCCAGCGCCGAGTCGCCCTCGACGATGAACAGCTCCGACCGGTCCACGTCGTTGGATCGGCAGTCTGCGAGCTTGGCCGGCAGCGCCGAGGACTCGAGTGCGTTCTTGCGGCGTTGCGTGTCGCGTTGGGTGCGGGCGGCGATGCGGGTCTTCGAGGCTCCGTAGACCTTCTCCATGACCAGCTTGGCCTGGGCCTTCTCTGCCCGTTTGGTCGAGGTCAGGAAGCTCTTCAGCTCCCCCGCCACCACCTTGCGTACGACGGTCCGGGCGGCCGGAGTGCCGAGGATCTCCTTGGTCTGGCCCTCGAACTGTGGCTCGGCCAGCCGGACCGTGACGATCGCCGTCATGCCTTCGAGCACGTCCTCCTTGAGCACGTCGGGGTCGTTGACCCTGAGCACCTTGCCGGCCTTCATCGAGTCGTTGAACGTCTTGGTCAGCGCCGACTCGAAGCCGGAGATGTGAGTGCCGCCCTTGGGGGTCGCGATCACGTTGACGAAGGACTTCATCTCGGTGTCGTAGCCCATGCCCCAGCGCACGGCGACGTCGACGAACAGCTCGCGCTCGACGTCCTGCGGGGTCATGTGACCCTTCTCGTCCAGCAGGGGGACGGTCTCGGTGAAGGTGTCGGACCCCTGCAGCCGGAGTACGTCGGTCACTGGCTCGTCATGGGAGAGGAACCGGCAGAACTCGCTGATGCCGCCGTCGTGGCGGAACGACTCGGTGACCGGCTCGGGTCCGCGCAGGTCGGTGATCACCAGCTCCAGGCCGGGCACGATGAACGAGGTCTGGCGGGCCCGCGCGACCAGACCCTCGAACTCGAACCGGGCGTCCCGGGTGAAGGTCTGCAGGTCCGGCCAGAACCGGACCCTGGTGCCGGTCTTGGCCTTCGCGACCCGCTTGCCCTTGTGCAGGCCGGAGCCGGGGGTGAACCCGGCCGACGGCCCGTCGCCATCAAAGACACCGGGGACGCCGCGCTGGAAGGACATGTGCTGGGTCGCCGACAACCGGTCCACCTCGACGTCGAGACGGGCAGAGAGCGCGTTGACCACCGAGGAGCCGACACCGTGCAGGCCACCGGTCGCGGCGTACGACCCGCCGCCGAACTTGCCGCCAGCGTGCAGCTTGGTGAACACCACCTCGACACCGGAGAGCCCGGTCTTGGGCTCCTTGTCGACCGGGATGCCCCGGGCGTTGTCGTGCACCTCGGCGGAACCGTCGGGGTGCAGCATCACGTCGATGCGCTCGCCGAACCCGGCCAGCGCCTCGTCGACCGCGTTGTCGATGATCTCCCAGAGGCAGTGCATCAGGCCGCGGGTGTCGGTGGAGCCGATGTACATGCCCGGGCGCTTGCGCACGGCCTCGAGGCCCTCGAGGACGAGCAGGTGCTGGGCGTTGTAGGTGTTGTCGATGGGTCTTCCCTCGCTTCGTGCCCCGGTCGTCGGTGCGGTCCGGTGGTGTCCCCAAATCTACCGACCCCGACCGCCCATAACCGGGCGGCGACGCGCGCAGCGGAGTAGATGAGCGGTTACCGCAAATCGGGTACTGCCTGGAGCATGATGGGGCCAGATGTCACCGCCGGAGCATGATGTGGCCAGATGTCACGAACGGGGCACAACTCACACCGTTTGCAGCGTTTGGCAACGGTTCGGGTGTTGTCCGAGTCACAGTAGGAGAAGGCTCCAAGGTTCAGCTCGCAGGCAGAAGTCGCCATCCGATCTCACGCATGGGGACGAAGACTTGTGGGAAGGATCCCGCGTGATTGGATGTTGATTCTGGTAACAGCGCCTGGAACGGAACTCCTTCACAGTCGAGGGAATCTCCACACCATCTCGTGCGTTGAGCCAGATGATCGGAAAGAGAGGCCCTAGTGACAACTGCGACAGCCCCGAGTGCCGCACCGTTGACAGCAGTCGACCGTTGCGACCGCTGTGGCGCCCAGGCCTACCTGCGCGTACAGCTCCAAGGTGGCGGAGAGCTTCTCTTCTGCGCCCACCACGCCCGTGAGCACGGAGACAAGTTGCGCGAAGTCGCCGCTTACTTCCATGACGAGACCAACAAGCTCGGTGAGCCGGCAAAAGCGCCCGACGACGCCTGAGTCGCCGTTCACTGTTTCAGGTGAACTGCCGAAGCCCCGGTCCTCGACCGGGGCTTCGGCATTCTCTGACAGGCTGACCGGGTGAGCGGAACCGAGGTCGTCGTCGCCCTGCTGATCGCGGTTGGCCTGGTCGGCGTCCTGATTCCGATGCTGCCCGGCTCACTCCTCGTGCTGCTGGCGATCCTGCTCTGGGCAGTGGACCTCGCCACGACGACCGGCTGGGTCTTCTTCACCATCGCGGTCGTGCTGCTCGCGACCGGCGTCATCGTGAAGTACGCGATCCCCGGCAGGAGACTCAAGACCAGCGGCATCCCGAGCTCGACCCTCCTCTTCGGCGGGCTGCTCGGCATCGTCGGCTTCTTCGTCGTACCGGTCGTCGGAGTGGCGCTCGGTTTCGTGCTCGGCGTCTACCTGGCCGAGCTCCGCCGGCTCCGTGACCGCGGCGCCGCCTGGCGGGCGACCGTGCAGGCACTGCAGGCGGCCGGGCTGGCCATGCTCATCGAGTTCGGTGCAGCCCTTCTTGCCGCGGTGGTCTGGGGAGTCGGCGTGGTCGTCAGCTGATGGCGGTCCTGTTCGCGCTCATTGCCGCCGTCGCCTACGGCCTCTCGGACTTCGCCGGTGGCCTGGTTGCTCGTCGTACGTCGGCCTGGTCGGTGGCCGTCGTCGGTCAGTCCTCCTCGATGATCTGTACGGCGGTCGTGGCGATGATCGTCTCCGGCCATGCCACGCACACGGACCTGGCCTGGGGCGCCGCCGCGGGCATCGGCTCAGGCATCGGCACCGGGTTCCTCTATCGAGGCTTCGCCAACGGTCGGATGGGCGTCGTCGCACCGGTGTCAGCCGTCGGGGCCGCACTCGTGCCTGTGGTCGTGGGACTGCTCGGCGGTGAACGCCCGCAGTGGCTGGTCTGGTTCGGAGTGATCGCCGCACTGCCCGCCATCTGGCTGGTCTCGAGCTCGTCGGCGCCAGCCGGCGATGAACCGCCGGAGTCGACGGGCGCCGGTTTCGTCGACGGCATCCTCGCCGGCCTCGGGTTCGGCGCGCTGTTCGCCACCCTCGGCCAGGTCCCGGGATCGGCCGGGCTCTGGCCGCTCGCCCTGACCCAACTGGTCTCCGTACCGACGGTGATCGTGCTGGCGCTCGTCCTCCGCGGGGCCTGGCGCCCACGGGGCAGACGAGTCTGGTGGGCGCTCGTCGCCGGCCCGCTCGGCACGACGGCAACGGCGATGTTCCTGCTGGCGTCGCAGCGCGGCTACCTGACCGTGGCAGGCGTGCTCACCTCGCTCTATCCGGCAAGCACCGTGCTCCTGGCCGCCCTGGTGCTCAAGGAGCGGGTCCACCGCACCCAGGCGATCGGCCTTGCCCTGTGCGCGGTCAGCGTCACCTGTGTCGCCCTCGGCTGACGGCCCGACGTACTCAGCGCCTCGACGTACTCAGCCCACGGCGTACTTGATGTGGGTGGCGCCCGGGGAGCCGGTCACCTCGATCGGCTTGAGAGCAAGGCGGCCGACACCGTCGAAGAGTCGCTCCCCGGTGCCGAGCAGGACCGGGGCCACGTGCAGGTGGAGCTGGTCGATGTGTCCGGCGGCGAGGTACTGGTTGATGGTGCTGGCACCGCCGGCAATGGCAACGTTCCCGCCCCGCGCGGCCTCAGCTGCCGCGGCGAGGGCGGCGTCGATGCCATCGGTGACGAAGTGGAAGGTCGTCCTCCCCACGGCCAGTGGCTCTCGGGGCTGATGGCCGAGCACGAACACCGGGACGCCGTACGGCGGCTCGTCGCCCCACCAGCCATGCCAATCGAGATCCCAGTCGCCACGATCGGGGCCGAACATGTTCCGCCCCATGATGTAGGCACCCGGCGCCCGCTGCCACTCGTCGATGACCGCCTGGTCGTCGCCCTGCGGAGCGATGTGCCACTCGTGCAGCAGCATGCCGCCCTCACCGAGCGGGTTCTGCTGGCTCTGGTTCGGTCCGGCGACAAAGCCGTCCACCGAGATGCTCACGTCACAGGTCACGGTCGTCGAAGTCGTTGCGTTCATGCCAGTAGGACCCTTGCTCGTTGTAGAACTCATCGGTTTGCAGAAGGTGGGGGCCAAACCCGATAGCGTCCGCCCATGAACGTTACCGCCACCGAGATCGCCGCCTCAGTCCGCTCCGGAACCCTCACCGCCCGCGGCGCGGTCGAGGCGGCCCTTGCCCGGATCGGCGAGACCGATCCCCCGCTCGGCGCCTTCCAGGTGGTTCGGTCCGAGGCCGCCTTGCGCGAAGCGGACGAGGTCGACGCCCGCGAGGACAGGCACGAGCTCCCGCTGGCCGGCGTACCCATTGCGATCAAGGACAACGTCCCGGTCGCCGGTGAGCCAATGCGGATCGGCTCGGCCGGCACCGACCCGGCGCCGCAGCCGAAGGACCACGAGGTCGTACGCCGGTTGCGCGCGGCCGGAGCGGTCGTGGTCGGCCTGACCCGCGTCCCCGAGTTGTGCATCTTCGGCACCACCGACTCGACGTACGGCGTCACCCGCAACCCCTGGGACCACAACCGGACGCCGGGCGGCTCGTCGGGCGGCTCGGCGGCCGCGGTCGCCTCGGGCATGGTCCCGATCGCGCACAGCAACGACGGGATGGGCTCGATCCGGATCCCGGCTGCCTGCTGTGGCCTGGTCGGCATCAAGCCCGGTTCGGGTGTCGTGCCGGCCGACCTGGGCAACGGTTCGTGGTTCGGGATGTCGGAGAACGGCCCGCTGGCCACCACGGTTGCCGACGTCGCGCTGATGTTCTCGGTCCTCGCAGACCGCCCCGAGCTCGCGGTCATCGGCGATCCGGGGCGGCTCCGGGTGGCTGTCTCGACCCGCGTCCCTGCGGCAGCGACTCCGCTGGACAAGCACTGGAAGGAAGCCACGATCGCCACCGGCGAGCTGCTCCGGGGTGCCGGACACGCCGTCGCGACGGCCGATCCGGCGTACGGCCAGACCCTGATCCTCTCCGAGGTGGTCCGCTGGACCGTCGGCACCGAGCTCGACGCCCAGCTCGTGGCCGACCGGTCGCTGCTGGCCAGGCGAACCCGTCGCCACGCAGCCGTCGGACGAGCGATGGCGAGGGCCGGCTTCCCCCGCGAGAGGTCCCAGGTGAAGTGGCGTCAGCGCGCCGAGACGTTCTTCGCCGACCACGACGTGCTCATCACCCCGACCCTTTCGCAGCAGCCGGTTGAGGCACGCGAGTGGTCGCAACGAGGCTGGCTGGCGAACCTGTGGTCCAACGCCCGCTACGCACCGTTCGCGGCGCCCTGGAACCTTGCCGGGTGGCCCGCCATGTCGGTGCCTGCCGGACTCTCACCGACCGGCATGCCACTGGCCGTCCAGCTCGTCGGCCGTCCGGGGTCCGAGGCCACCTTGCTGGCGGTGGCTGCCCAGCTCGAGCAGCTCCGGCC
>JAOPXK010000057.1 GCA_025965195.1 Marmoricola sp. | reverse complement strand
GGCAAGCCCGGCATGGGTCTCTCCGGTGGTCAGCAGCAACGCCTCTGCATCGCCCGCGCGATCGCGGTCGAGCCGCAGGTCCTGCTGATGGACGAGCCGTGCTCGGCGCTCGACCCGATCTCCACCTCGGCGATCGAGGACCTGATCCACGAGCTCAAGGCCGAGTACACGATCGTGATCGTGACCCACAACATGCAGCAGGCCGCCCGCGTCTCCGAGGACACCGCCTTCTTCAACCTCGCCGGCGCCGGCAAGCCCGGCCGGCTGGTCGAGATGAACCCCACCAAGAAGATCTTCTCCGTCCCCGAGCAGGAAGCCACCGAGGCCTACATCTCCGGCCGCTTCGGCTGAGCAACGCTTCCGATAGTCCGAGACGTTCTGGCCCCGTTTCCTGGGTATTCAGGGGCCATTTCGTCTCGGACTATCGCATCAAGCTGGAGCCTGTGGATTGGGCAAACGGGCTGGGGCCGTCATCAGGCAATATCTCGCAATGCGGGGTACACCGTTTCAGCCAGGACCGTTCCACCCGAATCGACCTGGCCTCATCCTGCCCGTCGCAGTGGATCCGGCCGGGCTTCGTGGCCCGACCCGAAAGCAGGCTCGAGGGCCGGAGTGGCGCCGGACCAGCCAAGGCTTCTACGTTCCCGTCACCGCCGATGCGCACCGACCCGAGCAGCGAATCGCAGAGGGGTCCGTCATCCTCCCGAGCTTCGGCGGGGTGACTGGCTGGGCAGCACTCCGATGGTTCGGAGGCATCTGGTTCGACGGTCTGACTCCGGACGGCAGAACTGAGCTGCCCGTCGCGCTCGCGACCGGCTACGACGACGTACGTCGGCAGCCGGGTGTGCTGATCACGCAGGAGCGCCTTGGCCCATCCGAACTGCTGATGCTTGACGCGATTTCCTTGACGACGGCGCAACGCGCACTCTGCTTCGAGATGCGCTATGCCGTCAGCCTTCGAGAGGCAGTTGTAGCGATGGACATGGCCGCCTACTCCGACCTCGCATCTCTCGAAGAGGCGATCTCCTACGCTGCCGCGCATCCGGGCTGGACCGGAATTCCGCAGGCACGAAAGGCCCTGAACCTGGCCGATGAGAACAGTTGGTCTCCCTGGGAGACGCGCATGCGGCTCATCTGGATGCTGGATGCTGGGTTCCCGAAGCCGCTGTGCAACAGCCCCGTGTTCGACCGCAACGGCCGACACATCGGGACTCCGGACATCTTTGACCCGGAGGCCGGACTGGTCGGTGAGTACGACGGCGCCCTCCACCTCGAAGGTACGCAGCGCTCGCGGGACCTACGTCGGGAGGACCGGTTCCGCAGCGTCGGGCTCGACTACTTCACGATCGTGAGCACCGACATCACCAACAAGTTCAGAGCGGCCGAGCGGATGGATGCCGCCCGTCGACGCGCTCGGTGGTTGCCGGAATCACAACGCGAATGGACCGTGCAGACGCCGTCCTGGTGGCAGCGGTCCATCTCGGTCGAGCAGCGCCGCGATCTCTCGAGCGCCGAACGCGAGCGCTACCTGCGAAACCGGCGACGCGTCAGCTGAAAACCGCCTGTGGCCCGATAGTCCGAGACGTTCTGGCCCTGTTCCCTGGGCATTCAGGGGCCATTTCGTCTCGGACTATCGCTTCATCTGGAGCGGGTCGATTAGCCCGGACGGTCCCCCAGGTTGCCGACGAGCGTGGCCAACTTGTCCAGATCAGCGTTGGCTAGCCGGTAGAGGTTGGATCTACCCTGCGCCGTGACAGTGACCAGGCCGGCACGACGCAGCGCCTGCAAGTGGTAGGACACCAGCGACTGACCGAGCCCGGTGACCCGTTCGAGGTCCCGGACTGAGCTCGTGTTTCCAGCCAGCCAGAGGACGATGAGAAGCCGCTCGGGACTGGACAGTGCTCGCAACACGGGCGCCCAACTGGTGGCGAGCCGCTGACACTCTTCAAGCTCGGAGGCCGAGCCCGGCACCGCTCTCAACACATCAGTATTCTTTGATGTCACCACATCGCGATGATACATTCCGGAAATGGCTGAGGCTGCACCCACCCTCGATCCCGAGGTGCAGACCGCTGCAGTTCAACGGGTGAAGACGCTGGCCTGGGTGACGGTGATCTGGCTGGTCATCGACGGCACCATCGGCATGAGCGCGGGCGTCACCGCGAACTCCGTGGTGCTGATCGGCTGGGGCCTCGACTGCGCGATCCAGGCTGCCGCCGCCCTCGTGATCATCTGGCGGTACACCGGGACGCGGGTCCAGTCCCGGGACGCCGAACGTCTGGCCCAGAGGGTCGTCGGGGCATCGTTCTTCTTGCTCGCGCCGTACATCGCCGTGGTCGCGATCGACCACCTCGCCACCGGAAACGCCGCCGGAGCGAGCTGGCTCGGCATCGCGCTGGCCGCCAGCGACGCGGCACTCATGCCATTCGTCGGCCGCGCCAAGCAACGGGTTGGCGCAACGCTCGGGTCCCATGCAACCCGGAGCGAGGGACGCCAGAACGTGTTGTGTGCCTATCTGTCCGTCGCGGTCCTGCTCGGGCTGACCGCGAACGCCCTGTTCGGGTGGTGGTGGGCGGATCCGATGGTTGCCCTGCTGGTCGGCGTGGCAGTGGTCCAGGCAGGACTCACTTCGTGGCGCGGCGACACGGCGACGGCCTGTTGAGCGAGTGGCCTGGGGGCGTGACTCCTCAGGGGAGGCGGAAGACCACGTGACAGAGCAGGTAGAAGAGGGCGGCGACGGCGCCTGCGGCGGGGAAGGTGAGGATCCAGCCGGTGACGATCGAGCGAGCGACGCCCCACCGTACGGCGGAGAAACGCTTCGTTGCGCCGGCGCCCATGATCGCCGAGGTGATCGTGTGGGTCGTGGAGATCGGCGCCTGCCAGACGAAGGCGGTCGTGTAGAGGACAGCCGCGCCCACCGCCTCGGCTGAGAAGCCCCGGGCCGGGTCGAGGTGGATGATCCGACGGCCGAGGGTGCGCATGATCCGCCAGCCACCGGAGTACGTGCCGAGCGAGATGGCCGACGCGGACAGGATCACCACCCACAGCGGCAGGCTGTCGTCGGCGCCGGCATGGTTGGTGATGACCAGGCAGAGGAAGATCACGCCCATGGTCTTCTGTGCATCCTGGAGACCGTGGCCCAGCGCGAGCGCGGAGGCCGAGACGGTCTGCATCAGCCGGAACCCGCGGAACACCTTGTGGGGATTGCGCCGTCGGAAGATCCACATGATCGCGAGCATCAACAAGAACGCCAGCGCGAAGCCGACGAGCGGCGACGCCACCATCGGGATGATCACCTTGTCGAGGATCGTCTGCCAGTGCACCGTGGCGCCGGCGGCGAGGGCGGCTCCGACCAGACCGCCGATCAGTGCGTGCGACGAGGACGACGGCAGCCCGAAGTACCAGGTGAGCAGGTTCCAGACGATCGCGCCAAGCAGTCCCGCGAGCACGATCACCAGCCCGTGGTTCGGACTGAGGCCCGCCGTGCTGATCACGTCGCTGACGGTGTGGGCGACCTTCTGACCGAGCAGCGCACCGACGAAGTTCATCACCGCAGCGAGGGTGAGGGCGATCCTCGGAGTCAGCGCGCGCGTCGAAACCGAGGTGGCGATCGCATTGGCTGCGTCGTGGAATCCGTTGGTGTAGTCGAATCCGAGCGCGACGACCACCACCAGGATGACCAGTGCGAGATCCACCGGTCAGGACTCCTTGACGTGGATCTGTTCGATGATGTTGGCGACCTTCTCGAAGGCGTCGATGGCGTGTTCGAGCGAGTCGACGATGTCCTTGAGCTTGAGCACCTCGAGTGCTTCGTACTGGCCGCTGAAGAGCTTGGCGAGGATCCGCCGGTAGCTCTTGTCTCCGGCATTCTCGAGGCGGTTGATCTCGATCCAGTACTCCTCGAGATCCTTCATCGACTGCAACCGGGGCATCGACTCGGCGGTCAGCTCGGCGCAGCGCTGGATGACGTCGACCTGTTCGGCGAGCTCCGTCGGCAGCGACTCGACCTCGTAGAGCAAGACCAGGTCGACCGCCTCTTCCATGAAGTCCATGACGTCGTCGAGCTGTGAGGCGAGCGCGTAGATGTCCTCGCGGTCAAAGGGCGTCACGAAGGTGCTGTTGACCCGCTTCACGATCGCGTGGGTGGTCTCGTCGGCGGCGTGCTCGGCGTCGCGCATCCTGGATGCGATGTCGGCACGGTCGTTGCCGTCGCCGAGCATCTCGGCAAGCAGCGCCGCACCATCGACGAGGTGCTCGGCAGCCTCCGTCAGCAGTACATAGAACGCGGTATCTACGGGCTTGAAACTCAACGCCACGATGAACTCCTGATGAGGAGGATGAGAACGATCCACATGCTAGGCGGTTCCCCGTACGCCGGTGCAACCCGAGTCTGCTTGAGATACCCCGGGGGGGTATGTAGGCTGAGCGGGTGACTACACAGCACGGTTACCACGATCACAAGGACGACTACCTCAAACGCCTTCGTCGCATCGAAGGACAGGTGCGGGGTCTGCAGCGGATGGTCGAGGAGGACGTTTACTGCATCGACATCCTCACCCAGGTCTCCGCGGTGAAGAGCGCGCTCCAAGGCGTGGCCGTCGGCCTGGTCGAGGACCACCTCTCGCACTGCGTGAGCGACGCAATTGCCGGCGCGGCAGACGGGTCCGAGTCGGGCCGGAAGAACGCCGACGCGAAGGTGTCCGAGGCCGGCACGGCAATCGCGCGGTTGCTGAAGTCCTAGAGAGGAACAGCGATGAGCACGACGTACGACGTGACCGGCATGACCTGCGCGCACTGCGCAGCTGCCGTGACGAGCGAGATCCAGAGCATCCCCGGCGTCACCGGGGTCGAGGTCGACGTGGAGACGGGCCGGGTCGTCGTACACGGTGAGGGCGTGAGTGACGATGCCGTCGCGGCTGCCGTCGACGAAGCCGGTTATGCGCTCAGATGATGGTCTCGACAAGCTCGAACACCGGACCGAGCTCGACCACCGGAGCGGGCTCGACCACCGGGGTGGACCTGCTCGTCGGCGGGATGACCTGCGCGTCCTGTGTGTCCCGGGTCGAGAAGAAGCTGAACCGGATCGACGGCGTCCACGCGAGCGTGAATCTTGCGACCGCCTCGGCCCATGTCGAGTACGACGCAGCGCTCGTCGACGAGGCGACCCTCCTCGACACGGTCGCCGCGACGGGCTACTCCGCGACGCTTGCCAGTGGTGCGCCCCCGGAGGATCTTGACGCCGGCGAGGCACAGAATCTCCTGCTCCGCTTGACGATTGCTGCTCCGTTGACGGTCGCGGTGCTCGTCCTCGCGATGGCGCCGGGTCTGCCCAGGCTGCCGTGGCTACAGCTGGTGCTCACCGTCCCGGTCGTGGCGTACGCCGGCTGGCCGTTCCATCGGGCCGCCTTCGTGAACGCTCGCCATCTCGCCTCCACGATGGACACGCTGGTGTCCCTGGGCACCCTCGTGGCATTCGGCTGGTCGGTCGTCTCCCTGGTCAGCGGCAACACGGACTCCTGGTTCGAGCTTGCTGCGACGGTCACCACATTGCTCGTCCTCGGGCGCTGGCTCGAAGCTCGGGCCCGGTCGCGAGCTGGTTCTGCGTTGCGGGCCTTGCTTCAGCTCGGCGCCAAGCGCGCCGTACTCCTTGAGGACTGCGAGGAACGTGACGTCGATGTCGCCGACCTGCGACCTGGCATGCAGGTGCTGATCCGCCCGGGCAGCCAGGTGCCGACCGACAGTCGTGTCGTCGACGGGCGCTCGTCGGTCGACGAGTCGATGCTCACCGGCGAGAGTCTGCCGGCGCAGCGCGTTGCCGGTGACGAGCTGATCGGCGGCACCCTCAACCACGACGGGCGGCTCATTGCCGAGGTCACGCGGGTCGGCCGGGACACCACACTGGCCCGGATCGGCGAGATGGTCAGCCGCGCCCAGGCCAGCAAGGCCCCGGTGCAACGGCTGGCCGACCGCATCTCTGGGGTGTTCGTCCCGGTCGTTCTCGGGATTGCGGCGGCCACGTTCGCTGTCTGGATCCTGACGGGCAATGCGGCCAGCGAGGCGATGACGGCAGCCGTTTCCGTGCTCGTGATCGCGTGCCCGTGCGCGCTCGGCCTCGCCACACCGACCGCGTTGCTGGCCGGGACGGGTCGCGCAGCCCAACTCGGCATCGTGATCCGGAGCGCCTCCGTGCTCGAGTCGACCCGGCGGATCACCTCCGTCGTCCTCGACAAGACCGGCACGCTGACCACGGCGGAGATGACGGTCCAGTCAGTTGTCGGAGATTCCGAGGCGGTCGGGCTGGCTGCCACGCTGGAGGCGGCGAGCGAGCATCCGATCGCTCGCGCGATCACGTCGTACGTCGAACCGCGCGGCCGACTCGAGGAGTTCACCAACGTCCAGGGCGAGGGCGTACGCGGCGTCATCGACGGCACCGAGGTAGCGGTGATCCGGGCGCCCGAACCGTCCGGACTGCCCGACGAGCTTGCGAGCGCTGTTCGGGCCGCACGGGCCGCGGGACGCACCGCCGTCCTGGTCCGCGTGGGCGGCCAGGACCGGGCTGTCATCGCGATCGGCGACACGATCAAGCCTCAGGCGAGGCGGACGGTCGAGCGTTTGCATGCCCTTGGCCTGCAGACGGTCCTGCTGACCGGTGACCATCCGGCCGCAGCGCGCCAGGTCGCCGAGGAGACCGGGATTGGCTCCGTCATCGCGGGAGTCCTGCCGGAGGGCAAGGTGGAGGCGATTCACCGGTTGCAGGCCGCCGGTGAGGTCGTGGCGATGGTCGGCGACGGCGTCAACGACGCGGCCGCCCTGGTCGCCGCCGATCTCGGTCTTGCGATGGGGACCGGCACGCACGCCGCGATCGAGGCCGGCGACATCACCCTCGTGAGTGGCGACCCGGCTCTTGTGGCGGATGCGATCACCCTGTCCCGGCGTACGCTCCGGGTGATCAGGCAGAACCTCTTCTGGGCCTTTGCCTACAACGTGGTCGGCATCCCGATCGCCGCAATGGGCCTGCTCAGCCCGATGGTGTCCGGTGGCGCGATGGCGCTTTCGAGCGTCTGCGTGGTGACGAACTCGCTACGGCTCCGGAGGTTCGTCAGGGGCGCGTGATCAGCTGGGCGGCGACACGCCGAGAATGGCGTCGATCTCGGTCTGGGACAGGTGTCCGTCGACCTGGTTGGCAGCCACGATCAGGCTCGCCGTGAGCTCGACCTCGTCCATGAGCTCATCGTCCTCGAGCTGCACGTCGAATGGGTCGGCCATACCGTGGATCCTCCCTCTCATCCCCCCAGCGGGCACGAGGAACACCAAAGAATTACCCAGTCGAACAACAGGGAAACCTCTTCGGCAAAAGCAACAGGAGCCCCGACCCGAAGGCCGGAGCTCCTGCTCTCGCTGAAAAAAATCAGACGGGGCGAACGTTCTCCGCCTGCGGGCCCTTGGGACCCTGCGTCACATCGAACTCGACCTTCTGGTTCTCGTCGAGGGACTTGTAGCCGTTGGTCTGGATCGCGGAGTAGTGAACGAAGACGTCATCGCCACCGTTCTCCTGAGCGATGAAACCGAAACCCTTTTCCGCGTTGAACCACTTGACAGTGCCCTGAGCCATTACTTGTTTCTCCTTATTGGGGCGAGAGACGGCCACTTCGGCAGCCTCACTACAGGTGCGGTGATACGTCGTCCCGCCTCACAAGCCTTGGGCAAAAGAGAAGAAACGCCGTTGGATCACAAACTCCAACGAGCGTTGGTTTAACCGCTGGAACTTGCACCTGCAGGTTCAGCGTACCAACTTTGAGGCCAACGTCACGAGTCCGGAAGCGATGAGTTTTCCTTCAAGTTCGCCAGCCGGTCGCTGCCGGGCGGCCGTTTCCTTCGATGGAGTCGGTCGTTGGGGTGGTGATGGCGCGCCGCCGGGTGCCACAATCCGTGGGATTGCAGGGCCAACCCGGACCCGATCTGCGATCGTTGCCACGTTAGCTGTTCGGGACGCTGATACGCCGAGGAGAGGGGTTGGGGATGCCAGGTCGCCCCCGCGAAGACTCCCCAGCGGCCGAAGCCGGCAGCGCGGAAGCCTCGCCCGAAGAGCTGCTGATGCGCTGGGTCACCGAGCGCCGTACCCCTTCCGACGAGCCCGTGAGTGTTGCCGACGAGCCGCCCACGGCGTACGGCGCCGACCCGATCGCCGACCCGATCGTCGACGAGCCTGAGCCGGAACCTGTCGAGGCGCCGGCCGCCGCAGCGCCTGCCGTCGAGGTTCCTCAGTCGGTGGAGCAGCCCGCGAGTGACGCCCCCCAGTACCTCAAGGATGAATGGTTCGAGGCCCACCCGGACGACGCGTACGAACCCGTCATCGCCGAGACGCCCGACCTCCCGACCGCTCCCCCCTCGTCAGCGCGGTCTCGCGCATCCGCTCCGCTGCTCGGCCCCCCGGCGTCGCCGGAGGAGCTGCTCTCGAGGTGGATCAGTGGCACCACGGGCGAGTCTTTCGGCGCGCGCGTCCCGACCGTGCCGACGAGTGTCGACCCGCTGTCCGTCGCTTCCGCTGCCGTCGACGAGCCTGACGACGAAGACGAGTCGCAGCCAGGCAAGCGCCGCCGTACCCGTCGCAAGGACCGCAGGAGCGACGCGTCGACGCCGATCGGCGGTCCCGCAGCCGAGGCTTCCGACGAGGTCGCTCAACCCGGGCACACCAATTACTGGTCCGACCTCGACAAGGCCCACGACGCCGAGCCGGTCGAAGCGACCAACTACTACTCCGAGCTGCACGACGGCGACCTTGCCGAGCCAGCCGGTGCACCTCTCCCCGAGGCCGTCGAGCAACCCCACGCCGAGGCGCCGACTGCAGCCGAGAACTTCGACGTCCCCGCCCCGGCCGCAACCAGCGCCCGAGGCAACTTCGATCCGCTCGCCACACTGGCTCAGTCGATCGACACGACGGAGGAGCCCGCGGCTGACGAGGCCAAGCCCAAGCGCCGCGGGCTGTTCGGACGCCGCGGCAAGCGCGATGACCATGCGGCAGCAGCCGGTCCCGAGGCAGCCGCGGAGGAAGGCCAGTCGGCGTACGACGCAGTGACCGGCGACGAGCCACCGCGAGTCACCACCTGGGCCGACGAGTTCGCCGCCCTCACCTCCCAGCCACCGGCCGAGGCAGCACCCGAGTCCGTCGAGGGCCACGACGCCGCTGCATTCCTGGCGGCGCCCGCCGACCTCGAGGAATGGGCCGAGCCGGAGCCGTGGACTGAGCCGTTCGGCGCCGACGCCACTCCAGCCGAGTACGCCGAGGTAGCCACGGAGGTCCCCGACACCTCGGAGGCCGATGCGGCCGCCGAGGCCGCCGAGGCCGAACAGGCCGCTGCCGAGCAGGAAGCCCAGCGTCAGGCCGCCGCACAAGCCGAGCGCGTCGCCACCGAAGAAGAAGCAGCCCGCGTCGAAGCAGAAGAGCGCCTCGTCGCAGAACAAGAAGCCGCCCGCGTCGCCGCCGAACAAGAAGCGGCTCGCGTCGAAGCTGAGCGCCTCGTCGCAGAACAAGAAGCCGCCCGCGTCGCCGCCTAACAAGAAGCGGCTCTCGTCGAAGCTGAGCGCCTCGTCGCCGAACAAGAAGCAGCCCGCGTCGCCGCCGAACAAGAAGCCGCCCGCGTCGCCGCCGAAGAAGAAGCAGCCCGCGTCGCCGCCGAAGAAGAAGCGGCCCGCGTCGAAGCAGAGCGCCTCGCCGCCGAACAAGAAGCCGCTCGCGTCGAAGCAGAGCGCGTAGCTGCCGAAGCGGAAGCGGCCCGTCTCGAAGCAGAGCGCCTCGCAGAACAAGAAGCCGCCCGCGTCGCCGCCGAACAAGAAGTGGCCAGCGTCGAAGCAGAGCGCCTCGCCGCCGAACAAGAAGCCGCTCGCGTCGAAGAATTGCGCGTAGCTGCCGAAGCGGAAGCTGCCAGTCTCGAAGCAGAGCGCCTCGCAGAACAAGAAGCCGCCCGCGTCGCCGCCGAACAAGAAGTGGCCCGCGTCGAAGCAGAGCGCCTCGCCGCCGAACAAGAAGCAGCCCGCGTCGCTGCCGAAGAAGAAGCAGCCCGCGTCGAAACCGA
>JAOPXK010000039.1 GCA_025965195.1 Marmoricola sp. | reverse complement strand
CCCGAGTGCTGTCATGGGAACAACTCAACCAGCAGCCACCGACACTTTCGCCTTACAGGACAGCGATTGGTCCATATCGCGGACACCAATTCAGAAAGTTCTCCTGCCGTCCCAGGGGCTGTTGTTCAGTCACGGGTCCGGACGAGCGTTGGCCCACAGCGCCGCGGGCAGCAGGCTCCCGTGCGTAGCGGCAGCAGTGGACGTTGTCTGTCTCTTCACCATCCCAGTTCGCGCAGTCGCGCATCGTCGATGCCGAAGTGGTGACCGACTTCGTGGACCACCGTTCGGCGTACCTCCTCCACGACCTCCGGTTCGCTGCGAGAGATCGCGCAGATCGCTCGGCGGTAAATCGTGATCCGGTCGGGCAGGACACCGGCGTAGCTCGTCGTACGGCGGGTCAACGGAATTCCCTGGTAGAGCCCCAGCAGGCCGACTGGTCCCTCGCCGTGCTCCACGGTGACGGCCACGTTGCTCATGAGTTCCCCGAGCTCCGCCGGTAACCCGTCGAGCGCCTCGCTGACCATCGCCTCGAATCGCTCGGCGTCAACTTCGACCATGTGGCCAAGTGTCCACCGCGCCCCTGACACTGAAGCAGTGCAACCTCTACGCGGCATGCGCGGACTGTTTTCGGTCACTGTCCGTATGAGAATCGTAGGTCAGCGAAGAGCAGCTGATTGAGACGTCGCCGAAGGTGTCCGGTCTTACTTTGATCTGGGAGCTCGGCGGGGGTGAGCAGGGTGAACCGGAGCAAAGTTTCACCGGCTACGGCCGTGAGCTGGAAATGGACCTGGTCGTTCGGTCTACTCGGCCAGAGCGACGACCAGACGACGAGAGTCGGGCTTTCAGCCTCCACGATCATGGGCTCAACCTCGTCGGTGAGCAGATGGAGCCATGGACGAGCCCCGGGCTGACGGAAGTCGACGAGTGAATCCCAGACCACCGAAGGTGGCGCTGGGAGTTTGCGCGCCCTTTCGCCGATCGTGATCACGCGATCAGAATATGTCGTCCTTGCGGACCACTGCCCCGAGCTATGGCCGTCGATCTCGATGGAGGTCGGACGCTACCGCGTAACCCTGGCTGCCGAGGAGGCGTAATCGGTCGCAAGACGGCGAAGGTGGCGGTTTCTGTACTCCCGAGCCGCCAGGCTGGTCAGGACCACGGCGTAGAACCACGGGTCGAAATCCGTGAACAGCACAGCCAGAACCATGACGATCAACCCGACTGCCCAAAGCACGAGATCGCGACGCCGGGCGGCCGGGTACTCAGCTAGTACACGCCCGTACTCCGCTTGCGGATCACTCAAGACTGGCACCGCGGAAGCGTAACCGAGTCTTCGATCGCTTCACACACAATCGTTCGCACGAGGGGCGCCACCATGGCGACGGGCTACGAGCGTTTGGCTGGTCCAGGTCTCTGCGTCGGTCGAGCCACGGATTCGCGGTACTGGCGGCCATATCGATCGGCAACCACGCAGCCAGGAATGAAGGCCACGGAGAATCCCGGACACCACAGCAAGAAGAATCCGAGGCTGTCATCTGCCAGACCAAGGACATGCTGGTGCTCACTGAGGCTACGCACTCAGCCGACTAAGCACTTGTCGTTCTCCCAACCACCCCCGGGCGTCCGGACTCGCGGATCCAGCGTCCCTGCCATGGTGGGTTCCGGCGGCACAATCCGCGGGCCACACGGACTGGACGCGCTCTCGCGGTAGATGTTCGCTCCACTTTCAATCTTGACTCGACGATGTCCCGCCAACCAGCCAACGAAGGCCAAGAAGAGTGGCGACGATGACCACGCAGCCGCGGACACCCCAGAGCAACGCCGCGTGCGCGACTTCAACCCCATCGAGCCGGACACCGATGAGCAGGAACAAGGCGTCACCACGCCCGCCTCTCCGATTCGGTCAGCTTGGCGAACTGGCCCGGCACGTGCCGATAGTCGACATCGCCTTCCGCGGGCTGCTGGTCATCGGGCACATCGCCCTCATCGGGAGGAACCGGCATGTCTACCCCCTGCGTAGTGCCGTCGTCCTTGCCGACGGCAAAGACCAGGTCAGTCGAAGACGATCCGTCGTGGCTGCACTGTCAGCACGCAACCGTCTCGGGCCGTCGCTCACGAGCCGTGGTTATCGGCTTCTGGCGAGGAGTGGACGGCGGGCGAGATCAACCCCGAGATCTCACAGCACTTCTGCGTTTGGAGTCCCGCCGCTCACGCCATCGACGGATTGCGGCGCCCGCCAGCCAGATTGCGCCAACGACGACGGACCAGCGCTCGTTCTGCCGAATTCCCGATACCAACATGGCCGAGCCGAGAACGGCGTACCAGATCGACGTCTTGTTGAGAGCTGTCAGGACGGTCGCCCCAGGCCCTCGATAGGGCCGCGTCATCGTCCGAACAAGCAGCCAAATGACCCCGATGCACAGCAGGGCGCAGCCGAGCACTTCGACGAAGAACGTTCCGTTGGGGAACAAGAAGTTCGTTTGGTCCGGGAGCACAATCGAACAATAGGGTGCGACCACCGGGCTGGGGGCCGAACCGCCCTCGTGGGCCAGCCGGTCGGTGGGTAGGTGCTCGCCATTGACTCGGCGGAACGGACGGGTCGGCACCATTGGAACTCGAGCGTCGGCCGGGCTCCCTTCTCCTCGGTTGTCGGCCAAGTCTGGTTGAGTGCAGGCATGACGGGGCAGGTCACTGGGGTGACGACGTACGAGCTGGTGCGGACGCGAGCCGAACCGGTTGCCGCCCCACGACTCGACCCCAGCCAGCAGGCGGTCATCGAGCACCGGGGCGGGCCGTTGCTGGTCCTTGCCGGGCCGGGCACCGGCAAGACGACGACCCTGGTCGAGGCGATCGTGGACCGCATCGAGAATCGTGGCGCGTCCCCGGAATCCGTGCTGGCGTTGACGTTCAGCCGCAAGGCCGCCGAGCAGCTCCGCGACCGGGTGACCGCGCGGCTCGGCCGGACGATGTCGACCAACCTGAGCTCGACGTTCCACTCCTTCGCCTACGGTCTGGTGCGCCGCTACTCACCCCCCGAGCTGTACGCCGAACCGCTGCGTCTGCTCTCCGCGGCCGAGCAGGACGTCGTCCTGCAGCAGCTGCTGACGGACGCGCCCGAGTCCGTCCGCTGGCCCGATGGCCTGCGCGCCGCAGTCGGCACCCGAGGCTTCGCGCGCGAGGTGCAGGCCGTGCTGGCCCGAGCCCGCGAGCGCGGACTGAACGGAGAAGCCCTGTGCCAGCTGGGCGACCAGACCGACCGGCCCGAGTTCGTCGCGGCCGGTTGGTTCCTCGAGCAGTACCTCAACGTGCTCGACCAGGACAGCGCGATCGACTACGCCGACCTGATCTCGCGGGCGGCGATCGAGGCGGAGACGCATCGCGACGAGCTGCGGGCGCAGTACCAACACGTCTTCGTCGACGAGTACCAGGACACCGACCCGAGCCAGGTCGGGCTGCTCAGGACACTGGCCGGCGACGGCCGCAACCTGGTCGTCGTCGGTGACCCGGACCAGTCGATCTATGGCTTCCGGGGCGCAGAGGTCCGCGGCATCCTCGACTTTCCCTCGGAGTTCCCGCAACCCGACGGCAGCAAGGCGCCGGTGGTTGCGCTGCAGACCACGCGTCGCTTCGGTCCCCGGATCCTTACGGCCGTCAGCCGGATCGCATCGTCCATCGGCGTCGCCGGGGCGATCGACGCGGACACCTTCCACGCCTTTCGCAGACCAGAGGCAAGCAGTTCGGCGTACGGCGACGGCCGGGTCGAGGTGCACACCTATGACACCGCCCGCTCGGAGACCGAGCACATCGCCGACCTGCTCCGCCGGGCCCATCTGGAGGGCGACGTCGGCTGGTCCGAGATGGCCGTACTGGTCAGGTCGGGGCGCAGCAGCCTGCCCGGGCTGCGCCGATCGCTCGCGGGCGCGGGAGTCCCGGTGGAGGTTGCCAGCGACGACACCCCACTCGTCCGCGAGCCGTCGGTGCAGCCGCTGCTCGATGCGATGCGGGCCGTGGTCAACCTCGACAACGACGATCCCGGCCATGTCGACCACCTCGACCCGGCGCGGGCCGAGGCGTTGCTGCTCTCACCGCTCGCAGGTCTCGACGCGATCGAGGTCAGGTCGCTCTCACGCGCGCTACGGAGCAGAGAGAAGGCGCGTGCGACCGAAGCCGCGGAGCCACCACGGTCGTCGCCAGCCCTGCTGCGTGAGGCGGTGCTGCACCCCGAAGTCCTCCAGGGGATCGACCTGTCGGCGGCCGCTCGGGTCCGCGCACTCGGGACGCTGCTGCGCGACGGGCGGGCGCTTCTCGACGCCGGCGCGACTGCGGAAGAGGTGCTCTGGCGGCTCTGGGCCGGCACCAGCTGGTCGGCGCACCTGACCCGGTTGGTCGAGTCCGGTGGAGGTGCGGCTCGGATGGCGCATCGCGACCTCGACGCGATCTGCGCGCTCTTCGAAGCGGCCGCGAAGGCCGAGGAGCAGCGCGGCCACACCAGCGTCCACAACTTCCTCGCGACCCTGGTCGCCCAGGAGATCCCGGCCGACACACTCGCCGAACGAGGAGTCCGCGGTGACGCCGTACGCCTGCTCACCGCGCACCGCTCCAAGGGTCTCGAGTGGCGGCTCGTCGTCGTTGCCCATGTGCAGGAGGAGGGCTGGCCCGACGTACGCCGTCGGATGTCGCTGCTTCAGGCCGACCGCCTCGCCCATGACGAACTGCTCCCGCCTGTCACGGTATCGGCGATGCTTGCCGAGGAGCGCCGGCTGTTCTACGTCGCCTGCACACGCGCCCGCCAGCGGTTGATCGTCACCGCCGTGGCTTCGCCCGAGGACGAGGGCGAGCAGCAGTCGCGCTTCCTCGCCGAGCTCGGCGTCACCATCGAGCATCAGTCGGGCCGCCCGCAGCGGCCGCTGTCCCTGGCTGGTCTCGTCGCTGAGATGCGACGTACGGTCACCGATCCCGACCAGCCCGAGGGCCTGCGCGCGGAGGCCGCGGCGAGGCTCGCGGTGCTCAGCCAGGAGACCGTCCGCGGGCGTGCACTGGTCCCGCAGGCCGATCCCGCGAGCTGGTGGGGCACGCGTGCGGCAACGCGGTCGGAGCAGCCGTTCCGGGAGGCCGATGCACCGCTGACCATGTCCGCGAGCGACCTCGAGGCGTTGCTGACCTGCCCGACGCAGTGGTTCCTCGAGCGTGAGGCCGGCGGCGCGACCCGGTCGAACTCCTCCCAGGGATTCGGCCTGATCGTGCATGCCCTCGCCGACCGGATCTCCCGCGGTGACCTGCCTGCCGACCCCGAGGACATCCCTGCCGTGATGGCGTACGTCGACCAGGTCTGGGACCAGATCACCTTCCGTACGCCGTGGGCCCGTGGTCGTGAGTACGCCCAGATCTCGCTTGCCCTCACCCGTTTCGTGAAGTGGCACCTCGCCAGCCGTGGCCGCACCGAGATCGGCACCGAGGCGAAGTTCAGCACCGAGGTCGAGCTGCCCGACGGCCAGATGGTGATCCTCCGCGGCTACGCCGACAGGATCGAGCTCGACGATGAGGGCCGGCTGGTCGTGGTCGATCTGAAGACCGGCAAGTACCTCCCGAGTGGCGCCAGCCTGAAGGAGCACGTCCAGCTCGGTCTCTATCAGTACGCCGCCCAACACGGCGGCTTTGACGACCTCGTCGGCCGCCCGGTCGAGCCCGGGGGAGCCGAGCTCGTGCAGCTGCGCGCGTCGACCAACGAGGACGCCAAGGTGCAGCGTCAGGAGCCACAGAGCCCTGACGACGAAGGGCATCTGCCGATCGAGCGCCAGCTGATGACTGCCGCGAACGCGATCCGCAAGGAGCGCCTGGTCGCGATCGCCGGCGACCACTGCCGCAACTGCAACTTCCAGGCGATCTGCCCGATCAAGGGCGCCGGGACGGTGTTCGACCAGTGAGCCGTCTCGAGATCCGCAGTCCGGCCGACCTTCGCGAGGTGATGCAGGCCGAATACGAGGTCAGCGCCGAGCAGTGGGCCGCGATCGCCGCGCCACTCGAGCCCGCGGTCGTGGTGGCCGGAGCCGGGTCCGGCAAGACCTCACTGATGGCCGCCCGCGTGGTCTATCTCGTCGCGACCGGCCAGGTCGAGCCCGGGCAGGTGCTCGGCCTGACGTTCACCACCAAGGCCGCCTCCGAGCTCGGCCGGCGGATCCGGGAGGCGCTGATCGCGGCCGGGATCCTGCCCGCGCCCGGCCGTCCGCCCGCGCCCGACGAGGTCGATGTGATCGAGCCGATGGTGGCGACGTACAACGCCTATGCGTCTTCGCTGCTCACCGAGCACGGCCTGCGGATCGGCCACGAACCCGACACCCGGGTGCTTGCCGACGCGTCGCGCTACCAGCTCGCCGCCCGGGTGGTGGATCGCTACACCGGCCGGATCGAGCAGCTCACCGACCATCCCGAGACCGTCATCCAGAACCTGCTCTCCCTCGACAGTGCGATGTGTGAGCACCTGGTCACTCCCGACGATGTTCGTGCGTTCGACGCGACAGTCCGTCCCCGCTTCGCCGCCGAGCTCGACGGCGAGAGCCGGGTGACGTACCTCGAGCCGGTGCTCAAGGCGATCGGGGCAATCGACCGCCGGGCCGAGCTGCTCGGACTGGTCGAGTCCTATCGCCGGCTCAAGGCCCAGCTCGGACTGATGGACTTCTCCGACCAGATCGCACTCGGCGCACGACTCGCGATCGAGCAGCCCGAGGTGTCACGGCTGGAGCGCGAGAAGTACGCCGTCGTACTGCTCGACGAGTACCAGGACACCTCCGTCGCCCAGGCGAAGATGCTCGGGTTGCTGTTCTCCGGCGACTCCGTCGAGTCCGGCCGGGGGCATCCGGTGACCGCTGTCGGCGACCCCAACCAGGCGATCTACGGCTGGCGCGGCGCGTCGGTCTCCAACATTCTCAACTACGGCGAGGACTTCCCCCGGGCAGACGGCTCGACCGACGTTCCGACGTACCCGCTCACGGTGAACCGCCGCTCAGACGAGCGCATTCTCACGGTTGCCAACCAGCTCGCGCAGCCGTTGTACGACGCGACCCCGCAGGCCAAGCCGCTCCAGGCGAAGCCGAATGCCGATGACGGCGCGGTGGTCGTCTCCGTGCACGAGCACGCCGATGACGAGCTCGGCTGGCTCGCCGACCAGGTGATCGCGACCCATGCGACCCACGGCGAGATGAAGTGGTCGGGCATCGGCGTGCTCACTCGCGACAACGCGCACGCCGCTGACGTCTTCGATGCCCTTACCCGCAACGAAATTCCCGTCGAGATCGTCGGCCTGCAGGGGCTGTTGCGGCTGCCGGAGGTTGCCGAGGTCGTCGCCACGCTCCGGCTGCTGCACGACCTGACCGCCAACGCCTCGCTGCTGACCGTGCTGACCGGGCCGCGCTGGGCGATCGGTCCGCGCGACCTGGCCATCCTCGGCCGTCGGGCGGCAAAGATCGCCGGAAACTCGGGTCGGCCCGAGCGGCCGGACGACGTACGAGCCGAGCTGGCGCAGAGCGTCGAGGGCGCTGACCCGATCGAGGTCGCCTCGCTCTGCGATGCGCTCGAGGATCCAGGTGACGGCGCCTACTCGGTCGAGGCGCGCGAGCGGTTCGCGTTGCTCTCGAGCGAGCTTCGCTTCCTGAGGGCGTACGCCGGTGAACCGTTGCTCGACCTGGTCCGTCGGATCATCGACACGACCGGCATCGACATCGAGCTCGCCTCGGCCGTGAGCCCGGCCGCGGCAGCGCGGCGCGACAACCTCGACCTGTTCGTCAAGGCCGTCGCTGAGTTCCAGGCGGTCGACGGTGATGTCACCCTGCCGGCGTTGCTGGCCTATCTCAGCGCGGAGGACGAGCTCGGCACCGGTCTCGACGTGGCGACGCCGACCGAGGCCGACTCGGTCAAGCTGCTCACCGTCCATCGCGCCAAGGGCCTCGAGTGGGACGCCGTCTTCTTGGTCGGGGTGTGCGAGACGAGGTTCCCGACGAACCGGTCGCGGACGTTGTGGACCTCGAGCCCTGCGGTGCTGCCGTCCCCACTCCGTGGTGATGCGCGCGACCTCGCCCAGCTGCACAGCGGCTACGACAAGGCAGCCCTCGACCTGTTTCGCGCCGAGACCAAGGACCACGACAAGTCCGAGGAGCTGCGGCTCGGCTATGTCGCCTTCACCCGGGCCAAGCATCAGCTGTCCGTCTCGTCCTACCTCTGGGCGGCACGGAAGACGCCCTACGGCGCTTCGGCGTACCAGACCGTGGTCCGTGAGGTGATCGAGGAGTGGGGTGAGAAGCCGGCATCATGGCTCGAGCTGCCGCCTCCGAAGACACCGAATCCCTTTGCTGGCAAGGACATGACGAAACCCTGGCCGCCGGTCGGGCCGACGCGGGAGGCCGAGCTGAGGGTCGCGTCGGCAGCGATCGTTAGGGAGGCCATCACTGCCCGGGAGGCCGGCAAGCCGCTCGCCGAGGACGGTCTCGACCTCGAGCTGCTTGCGAAGGTCAACGACTGGGACACCGAGATGGAACGGCTGCTGGCCGAGGCGAGGGCGGATCGGTCGGGCGCCATCGCCGTACCTCTTCCGAGCAGCTTGTCCGCGACCTCCCTCGCCCGGCTGCGCGATGACGCCGGGGCGTTCGCCCGCGACCTCGCACGGCCGATGCCGCGCCAGCCGTCACCGTCGGCCCGCTTCGGGACCCGGTTCCATGCCTGGGTGGAGGCCCGCTTCGGCCAACAGCAGCTGATCGACCCCGACGAGCTCCCCGGCCGCGCCGATGTCGGCATCGACGACGAGGCCGACCTGGCGGAGCTGATCGCCCGCTTCGAAGCGGGCCCGTTCGCCGATCGGGTCCCGATCGCCGTCGAGCCCGCGTTCGCGCTCGTCCTGGCCGGCCAGGTCGTCCGCGGCCGGATCGACGCGGTGTACGCCGAACCCGACGGGTTCCTGCTCATCGACTGGAAGACCAACCAGCAACAGACCGCCGACCCCCTCCAGCTCGCGCTCTACCGGCTGGCCTGGGCCGAGCTCAACCGGGTGCCCCTTGCGAAGGTGCGCGCCGCGTTCTTCTACGTCCGGACCGGCGAGCTCATCGAGCCCACGGACCTGTCCGACCGCGAGGAGCTCGAGTCCCTGCTTCGGTGAGCTCGGCGGCGGCGGCGGCGTTTTCACAGGCTGTGAGGTCAAACCTCCTCTTCGCACAGGTCATGACATGTGCGATGAGGAGGTTTGACCTCATACCGTGGGAAAACGTCAACCCAACGCAGCCCCGAGCGCGATCTCGACCATCGTGCCGAAGGTCTGCTCCCGTTCGGCGGCGGTGGTCTCCTCGCCGGTGACGATGTGGTCGGAGACGGTGCAGATCGCCAGCGCCTTCCGCTTGTACGACGCGGCCAGCGTGTAGAGCGCGCTGGCCTCCATCTCGACCGCGAGCACGCCGTGGTCGACGAGCGGCTTGAGCAGCTCCGGGCGGGGTGAGTAGAACGAGTCGCCGGAGAAGATCAGCCCGACGTGCGCCCGGGCGTCCGGAAGCGCGGCCGCGGCATCGAACGCGCGACGGAGCAGCCCGAAGTCGGCCACCGGCGCATAGTCGAGCCCATGGAAGCGGAGCTTGTTCATCGAGGAGTCGGTGCACGCTCCCGAGGCGATCACGATGTCGCGGATGGCCACGTCGGTCGTCAGCGCGCCACACGATCCGACACGCACGATCTGCTCTACGTCGTACTCCTTGAAGAGCTCGTTGACATAGATCGACATCGACGGCTGACCCATCCCGGAGCCCTGGACCGACACCGGGTGCCCCTGCCAGGTGCCGGTGAAGCCGTACATCCCGCGGACCTCGGAGTAGCAGCTCACGTCGGAGAGGTACGTCGAAGCGATCCAGCGGGCTCGCAACGGATCTCCTGGCAGCAGCACGGTCGGAGCGATCTGGCCGGCAGCAGCGCCGATGTGGGTGCTCATGGGCAGCACGCTAGCCGCGGGTGATCCGCTGGACCCACTTCGGCGCGACGATGAACGCCTCCGCGCGGAGCGCTGCCGTGCCGACCCGAGGAAGGTCGCCCGGCGTCCGGAAGCAGAGGAACCGTGGCTTCCACTCGGGGTGGTACTTCGCGTTGGCGCGGTAGAGCGACTCGATCTGCCAGAAGCGGGACAGCCCGAGCAGCACCGTCCGCCAGAGCCGGAGGACCGGCCCAGCGCCGAGCCGTTCGCCACGGGCGAAGACCGACCGGAAGACGGCGAAGTTCAGTGAGAACCGCCGGACGCCCAAGGCCGGACAGGCCTCCCAGAGCGCGGCAACCATGTGCTCCATGATCCCGTTCTCGGTCTCGCGGTCGCGGCGCATCAGGTCGAGGGAGAGCCCGTCCTTGCCCCACGGCACCAGGTTGAGGAGTCCGCGCAGCCGTCCGTCGGCGTCGCGGCACAGCACGACGACCGAGTCACCGTCCTCGACGGCCATGTAGCGACCGAGCGCCATCGAGAAGCCGCGCTCGACCTCGCCGTCACGCCACGCATCGGCCTTGACCTGGATCATCTTCCGCGTGCTCTTGTCGAGATCCCGGACGCGATGGCAGCTGACCACCAGCCCGGCGCGCGTGCACCGCGAGACCGCCTGCCGCACGACCCGCATGCTGCGGCCCTCGAGGCTGAACTCGTTGACGTGCACGATCGCCTCGTCGCCGAGCTCGAAGGCATCGAGCCCGGCGCGGTTGAACGCGATCGCGCCCTTCTCGCTGACCCCGAGCACGGCGGGCACCCAGCCGTAGGCCTTCGCCTCGTCGAGCCACTCCTCGATCGCTCCCGGCCACGCCTCCGGATCACCGACCGGGTCGCCCGCAGCCAGCGACACCGTGCCGACGACGCGATAGGTGATCGCGGACTTGCCGGTCTTGCTGAAGATCACCGAGCGGTCATCGCGGAGGGCGAAGTACGACAGGGAGTCGATGTGTCCCCAGTCGCGGAGCATCTCGCGCAGCCGGGACTCCTCGTCCGTCGAGAGCGGATGCGGACCGTCGGCGGGCATCATTGCTGAGAGCAGCAAGGGAATCAGGATCGAGGCGCCGAGTACGACGAGCGCGATGGAGGCCCGATTGCCGTCCGCCTTGTCGACGAAGTGCACCGGGCCGGTCACGCCGACGAGTCCGACGAACGCGTACCGGATCCGGTCCCATTGCGACGTACCGGGTGCCTGGCCGTCGGCGTCGATCGCAAGCCAGAGCCAACCGAAGACGGTCGCGACAAGCGGCCCGACCAACGCAATCCCGATCACCCTGTTGATCGACCGGGGGTCCGGCCGGGCGGTGAAGTTCTTGCGGGCGGTGATCAGCAGGACCAGCAGCAGTGCGGAGAGAACCGCCTCCTCGATGTCGAGGCCCTTGATCAGGTGCAGGACGACGGTCATGGCGGTGAGGATCGTGGCGACCAACCAGGCCCGGAACTTCCCGCGGCGCAACGCCCGCGAGAGCAGCATCAGGATCGTTCCGACCGCCAGGGCGCCGGTGGTCGCAGCGGCCGGGAAGAAGTCCGGGACCACGTCGAGGACCAGGTGCACTCGTCCCCGGAGCGAGGGGAGCAGAGAGCTGATCACCGTGATCAGGCCGACGATGCCAACGATCCGGCCAATCCAGGGAGGTGATTTCAAAGCGGTCCACACGTGGGGCACCCTTCTACAGCGGCTTCAGAGGTCAGGACTAATGTCGCGAACATGACACTGGTGACCTTGCCGCTGCCTGAACGCGACACCGATTGGGCAGAGTGGCTCAGGTCGCGGGGCCGAGACCAGCTGCGGCTGACCGCCGACCAGATCGCCTCCCTCAAGACTGCACCTCCGGGGGACACCGCGATCCTCCAGCTCTGGAACGACGCCGGCATCGGCCTTGCCAACGCGTTCGCGGTGGCCTCGCTGTTCTCCGAGGTGCATCCGGCCGCCGAGGTGATCGAGCTCGCCGAGGCCCTCGAGGTGGAGGCGAACAGCTTCCGGACCGACCTGATGCTCGACACCGAGGTCTTCGCCCAGCTCTCCTCCCTCGACCAGGCTGCCCTCGACGACGGCGCGAGGCGGGTCCTGGTCGATGCGCTGCGGTCATTTCGCCGGGCCGGGGTGGACCGGGACGACCCCGCCCGCGAACGACTGCGTGAGCTGGACGAACGGCTGACCGAGCTCGGGCAGGACTTCTCGCGTGGCATCCGCGACGGACGACGTACGACGAAGGTGCCGGCGGACGCTCTCGACGGGCTGCCCGCCGACTTCGTCGAGAGCCACCCGGCCGGCGACGACGGGATGGTCGAGATCAGCACGGAGTACCCCGACCTGCAACCGTTCATGACGTTCTCCCGCGACGATGCCGCCCGGCGGCAGCTGTTCACGACCTTCCTCAACGTGGCGTGGCCGGACAACGACAAGGTGCTCGGCGAGCTGCTGACCCTGCGCGACGAGAAGGCCCGGCTGCTCGGCTATCCGAACTGGCCGGACTACGACGCCGAGGTCAAGATGATCGAGCGAGGAGACGCGATCGGCGCCTTCATCGACCAGATCGCTGTCGACTCGGAGGCAACCGGCCGCCGCGATCTCGACGTACTCCTCAACCGGGCTCGGCGCGATGACCCGGCGACCGAGGCGGTGGATGTCTCCAACTGGCGCTACCTGGCCGAGCTGGTCCGTCGCGAGCAGTTCGAGGTCGATGCCCAGGAGGTCCGGAAGTACTTCGACTTCGCCAAGGTCCGGCAGGGACTGCTCGATGTCACCGGCCGGCTCTTCGGGCTGACCTACACCGAGGTCGACGCGCCGACCTGGCATCAGGACGTGACGTCGTACGACGTGTCGCTGGCTGGCCCGGCCGGAACCACGGTCCTCGGCCGGATCCACCTCGACCTGCATCCTCGCGAGCGGAAGTTCAACCACGCGGCGCAGTTCGACCTGGTCCCCGGCGTACGTCAGCGGCAGCTGCCCGAGGGCGTGCTGGTCTGCAACTTCCCGCGCGGGCTGATGGAACACGACCAGGTCGTCACGCTCTTCCACGAGTTCGGCCACCTGATGCACCACACGCTCGCCGGGCGCCACGAATGGGTGCGCTTCTCGGGTGTCGCGACGGAGTGGGACTTCGTCGAGGCGCCGTCCCAGATGCTCGAGGAGTGGGCGTGGGACGCCGAGGTGCTGCAGACGTTTGCGACCGACGAGGCGGGGACTCCGATCCCGGCCGAGCTGGTCGAGAAGATGCGGGCGGCGGACGAGTTCGGCAAGGGCTATCTCGCACGCACGCAGATGTTCTATGCATCGGTGGCCTACCGGCTGCACCTGGAGCTGCCCGACGACCTCACGAAACGGGTGTCCGAGCTGTCCGCCGAGTACAGCCTGATCAAGCCGATCGAGGGCACCCACTTCCACTGCTCGTTCGGGCACCTCGAGGGCTACACCAGCGCGTACTACACCTATGCCTGGAGCAACGTGATCGCGAAGGACCTGTTCTCCGCATTCGACCCGGGCGACCTGTTCGCCAGTGAGGTCGCGCAGCGCTACCGCGACCTGGTGCTGACACCCGGCGGCTCGAAGGACGCTGCCGACCTGGTCGAGGACTTCCTCGGCCGGCCCTACAACTCGGAGGCCTTCAAGGCATGGCTCGAACGATGACCCGCATTGCCCTGGGCGACCAGTCCTACGACCGGATCGCCGTACACCGCAAGGATGATGGCTGGCTCGCGGCGGCCTGGGCGGCAACGTCGACGCGCGTCCTCGTGATCGCCGGCACCCGGCTTCGGGCACCCGAGGGCAAGCTCGAGTGGGTGACACCATCCGAAGCCCCGGACGGCACCCGGATCCTCCTCGGCGAGGCCGACGGAGTCGTGTCCTTCGCGGTCATCACCGGCGCCGAGGAGGCCGACGAGTCCTGGGTCGGGCTTCGGGCCGTCGTGCCGAGTGTGGACCCGTCCGACGCGGCGTACGCCGTGCACGCCATCGGGATCGCCGAGTGGCACTGGGCCGTCCGGCACTGTCCGCGGTGCGGCGGCTCGCTCGAGCCTCGGCAGGCGGGGCATGTGCTCAAGTGCGTGAACTGCCAGCGCGAGCAGTTCCCGCGCAGCGACCCCGCCGTGATCATGCTGGTCGTCGACGCCGACAACCGGGTGCTGCTCGGCCGGCAGAGGGCCTGGCCCCAGGGCCGCTGGTCGACGCTCGCCGGATTCGTCGAGCCGGGGGAGTCGATCGAGAACGCCGTCCGCCGTGAGGTGGCCGAGGAGGTCGGCGTCCGCATCGGGGAGGTCGAGTACTTCGGCTCCCAGCCGTGGCCGATGCCCGCCTCGCTGATGCTCGGGTTCATCGCGCACGCCGACTCGCTCGAGATCACCGTCGACGGTGACGAGATCGAGGATGCCCGCTGGTTCAGCCACGACGAGGCGATCAAGGGCGCCGAGGACGGCTCGCTGATCATGCCCGGCGGCATCTCCATCAGCAGGTCACTGATCGATCACTGGTACGGCGAGACCCTGCCCGGCAGCTGGTAACCGGGGCGGTTGGTCGAGCCCAGTCGCGACCCCGGCTGTGCTGGACTACCGGGCCGACTGCCGCCACTCTGCATCCATGCCGAAAATGACCAACGAAGAGGCGCACGAGCTCGCCCGGGAGGGCACCAGCCCGGTGCCCTACCGCCTCTTCCGTCTGTTCCTGCTCCCACTGTTCCGGTTTCTCTTCCTGATGCGGGTCGAGGGTCTGGAGAACATCCCGAAGACGGGTGCCGTCGTGATCGCGCCGAACCACAAGAGCTTCTGGGACTCGTTCTTCATCTCGGCGGTCGTCAAGCGGCGGATCTTCTACATGGGCAAGTCGGAGCTCTTCGAGGGCAGGAAGGGCCGGCTGCTCGTGTCACTCGGTGGGTTTCCCGTGAAGCGGGGTGGATCCGATGCGCTCGCGGTCGAGACGGGCGCCGAGATCCTGAGGCGCGGCGACATCCTGGCGCTGTTCCCGGAGGGGACCCGGGTGAGTGACCCCGAGGCGCTGGGTACGCCGAGGAAGGGGGCTGCCCGGCTCGCGATCGAGGGTGGTGCACCGATCGTGCCGACCGCGATCACCGGCACCGAGAGGCGGCGTACTCACCTGCCTCGGCGGGTCCAGATCGTGTTCGGTGAACCCATCCCGGTTGCCGACCTGAAGGCCACGCCCGAGGATGCCGGGCGGCTGATCAACGAAGAGGTCTGGCCGGTGATCAGCGAGGACTACAAGTCACTCAAGGCTCGTCCGGGCCTGATCGCTGCCGGTGTTGCCGCCGTCGGCCTGGGCGTGGCTGTGCACCACTGGCGGAAGCGCGACTGACCCTCAGAGCGCGGCGAGCTTGGCCTTGACCTGAGCCACGGACGGGTTGGTCTGCGAGGTGCCATCGACGTACACCAGCGTGGGAACGGTCTGGTTCCCGCCGTTCGCGGCCATCACCAGCTCGGCAGCCAAGGGATCCTGCTCGATGTCGACCACGTCGTAGGCGATGCCTTCGCGCTCGAGCTGGCCCTGCAGCCGGTGGCAGTAGCCACACCACGGCGTGGTGTACATGATGAACTGACCAGTGACCTGGCTCGTTTCGGTGCTGCTCTCGGCCTCAGCCATCAGGCTGTCCCCTCTCGCGTCTACTCTTTCCTCTTCAGCCCAACGCACTTCAGGTGGGAGTTCATTCCATGCGCGCCGACGACCTGCTCAACGCGCTCGATCCTGAGCAGCGAGCCGTCGCCGAGGCGCTGCGCGGTCCCGTCAGGGTGCTGGCGGGGGCGGGCACCGGCAAGACCCGGGCGATCACCCACCGGATCGCGTACGGCGTCGCCACGGGCGTCTACAACCCGTCCGAGGTCCTCGCCGTCACGTTCACCACGCGTGCCGCTGGCGAGATGCGCGGCCGGCTCCGCACGCTCGGGGCTGCCGGCGTACAGGCGCGGACGTTTCACTCCGCAGCGCTGAGGCAGGTCCGTTACTTCTGGCCCCGGGTCTACGGCGGCGAGCCGCCCCAACTGACCGAGTCGAAGATCCCGTTCATCGCCAACGCGGCCCGTCGCAACCGGGTCGAGGTCGACCAGGCCAGGCTGCGCGACCTGGCCAGCGAGATCGAGTGGTCCAAGGTGAGCAACGTCCGGCCCGACGACTACGAGCGCATCGCTCCGACCCGGGGCCGCGAGGTCAACGGGCTCGACCACGCGATGGTGTCGCGGATCTTCGCGTCCTACGAGGAGGTCAAGCGCGACCAGGGCCGGATGGACATGGAGGACGTGCTCCTCTGTGGTGCCGCGCTCCTGAGCGAGGACGAGCGGGTCGCTGCCGAGGTGCGTCGGCAGTACAAGTGGTTCGTCGTCGACGAGTTCCAGGACGTCAGCCCGATCCAGTCGGCGCTGCTCGACCTGTGGCTGGGCGGGCGCAACGAGATCTGTGTGGTCGGAGACCCGGCCCAGACGATCTACTCCTTCGCCGGTGCCCGCGCGGCGTACCTCACCGACTTCCCGCGCAAGTTCGACCACACCACCAGCGTCGAGCTGACCCGCAACTACCGCTCGACGCCCCAGGTGATCGCGGCGGCGAACGGGTTGCTCAAGGGCGCGGCCACCAACAGCGTCGAGCTCCGGGCGCAGCGCGGAGGTGGCGCCGAGGTCAGCTACCGCGAGGCCACCGACGAGGTTGCCGAGGCCGAGGCAGCCGCCATCGAGATCGCCCGGCTGCGCGACGCCGGCACACCGCTGCGCGAGATGGCGGTGCTGTTCCGGATCAACGCCCAGTCCCAGACCTTCGAGGAGGCGCTCGCCAGCCGCAACATCGCCTATGTCATCCGTGGTGCCGCCCGGTTCTTCGACCGCGCCGAGGTTCGTCAGGCCCTCGCGCTGCTGCGTGGCAACCTGCGTGCCGGTGAGGCTGCTCGCGATGGCCTCGTCGACCAGGTCACCGGTGTCCTGGGCGGGATGGGCTGGTCCAGGGAGGCGCCGGGCGCGCGCGGCCAGGCCCGGGACCGCTGGGAGTCGCTGCACGCACTCGTCTCCCAGGCTGAGGAGTACGTCGAGCACGAGCTCGCGCCCACTCTCGAGGGCTTCGTCGCCGAGCTCGACCGGCGTGCGCACGAGCAGCACGCTCCCGTCGCGGAGGGCGTCACGCTCGCCACGCTGCACGCCGCGAAGGGTCTCGAGTGGGATGCGGTCTTCCTGTGCGGGATGCAGGAGGGTTCGATGCCGATCACCTACGCCGACACCCCTGCCGCCGTCGAGGAGGAGCGCAGGTTGCTCTACGTCGGTATCACCCGGGCCCGCACCCACCTCTGGATCTCCTGGTCGCTGGCCCGCACGCCCGGTGGGCAGGCCCGCCGCAAGCCGTCGAGGTTCCTCGCCGGGCTCCGACCCGAGTCGGCGACCGATCGGGCCGATTCACGTGGGCCGACGAAACGCAGGTCCCGAAAGGCGATCGTCTGCAAGCAGTGCCAGGCGCCGCTGGCCAGCTCGCGTGAGCGCAACCGCGGCTACTGTGCGGACTGTCCGGTGCCCTATGACGAGGAGCTGTTCGAGTCGCTCAAGGCGTGGCGCAAGCTGCGCGCCGACTCCGAGAGCGTTCCGGCGTTCGTGGTGTTCTCCGACGCGACCCTGGAAGCCATCGCCGAGGTCCGTCCGCAGGACCGGCGCGGCTTGCTGATGATCAACGGGATCGGCGCAGCAAAACTCGAGAAATACGCCGATGACGTGCTGGAAATCCTGTGCTGAGAAAAGTTCTCGAAAAATAGTTTGCTCAACTGTTTGAGGTCGTCGTACCGTGTGCTGACCCGAACATGACTGCGCATCACAGCACTGACAAAGCTGGCGCTCAAGGCAATGAAGGAGGTGCAGGTTCCGTGACGAACATCAGCTGGCTCAACACGAACGAGACGACGGGCGTTTCCGGCCTGCACGTCTCCGGCTCTGCCTTCGGCACCGTTGCCTGCGCATTTGCAGGACAGCCGATGCGCAAGCGCCACGTGGATGCCTACACCAAGGCCACGTCGGGCCGCCGTACCTGGAGTCCACCGATCACATGAGTTCACAGCTCATTGACCGGCAGCCTCCAGGCCGCGGACCCCGACAGGGATCCGCGGCCTTTCTGTTTCTCCAGCTGTTTCTCCAGGCAGCACGCACAACTGTTTCCCATCGATCAGGTCAAGAAGGAGGTGACACATGAGCATCAGCGTTCTCGATTCCACGCCTAGCCGGACAGCCGTCGACGAGGCCGAAGTGCTTCCGTGCCGAACAAATGACGCGGAGCTGTTCTTCGCCGAGTTGCCGAGCGACGTAGAGCTCGCGAAGGCCCTCTGCGTGGACTGTCCCGTCCGCGTGGAATGCCTCGCCGGTGCGCTCGAGCGCCGTGAACCGTGGGGCGTCTGGGGCGGTGAGCTGTTCCTGCAAGGAGTGGTGATCCCCCGCAAGCGGCCCCGCGGTAGACCTCGCAAGAGCGAAGTCGCGGCGTAACCCGAGTTCCCACCTGCCGGCACGCAACAGCGAGTCGCATCTACCAGCAAACGAGATGACACCAGATGAACACCAACCCTCTTGATCGGAGCACCAAGATGTATCTCCTCAACGAAGACATGGCCCGGGCGCATATGAACGCGCGCCTGGCAGAGGCGCGCGAGTCACGGCGAGCACACCAGCTCGTTGCAGCACGGCGCCTGTCTCGCAAGGCCGAGCGCGCCGCACAGCAGGCGCGACTGGCCCTCGCCCGCGTCATCTAGAGCCGAACCGAGCTCGACTCGCCTCTCGCCAGTGGTCAGCTGGCCCGGGGTCGAGCCGATGCAGGTGGTCGACCTCCACCTGATCGCGGGAAACAGCCACGCCGGGTCCTCCAGTTCTGGAGGGCCCGGCGTTGGCATGTCCGCGCGCGTACGCTGAGCCGCATGGTGACGTGCGCCTTCTGCGGTGCGACTTCTCCGTCGGACGAGCCGCCGCTGACCTGGACCTCTGCCTCCGAGCGGGGCCGACTGCAGTGGTTCTGCGACCGCTGCTCGCGCGAACACCTCCGCGCGATGGAGTCCAAGCTCGACTCCGAGTGGTGGTGACGGATAGTCCGCCACGAAATGGCTCTCTCAGAGCCAATTTCAGGTGCTTTTCGTGGCGGACTATCCGTCTCAGTCCGCGAAGCCGGGGAGTGACTCGGTGAGGATCTGCCGGTAGGGGACCCGGGCGCCGAGCTGGCTGAGCACGCCGATGCCGCCGCTGAGCGTGCGGTGGATCAGGAGGTACGACGGGGGCAGGTTCAGCCGCAGCATCGTCCCGAACGCGTCGCCCTTCGGGTCGTTGATCCGCTTGAACTGCTCCTGCATCCACGCCCGGTTGAAGTGGAACGTCTCCACCATGGCGGGCTCGAGGAATGGACCGAGGTAGGACCGCAGCTGGTCGCCGTCGATCCGGATCCGCTCCTTGATGAAGCCCTCGGCGCGGAACTCGTCGACCATCTGCTCGTAGTCGTCCATGCTCGCGATCCGCAGCAGCGCCCCGAGGGTCCGCGGCAGGTTGCCGTCGGGAAGCCGGGCCACGGCTCCGTAGTCCAGGACGCCGAGCTTGCCCGGCGTACCGTCCGCGTTGGGAACCAGCCGGAAGTTCCCGGGGTGCGGGTCCGCGTGCAGCATCCCGGTGCGCGCGGGGCTGGAGAACAGGAACCGCACGAGCAGCCGGCCGTAGTGGTCGCGCTCCTCCTGGCTGCCGTCGCGGATCACCTGGGCGAGCGAGGCCGGACTGTCGAGCCATTCGGTGATCAGGACGTGCGGGGTGGCCGCGACGACATCGGGTACGACGATCTCCGGATCGTCGCGGAAGGCCGCAGCAAAGGTCCGCTGCGCCTCGGCCTCGAGCTCGTAGTCCAGCTCTTCCTCGGTGCGGTCGATCAGCTCGGCGAGCAACGGCTTCAGGTCCAGCCCGGGTACCAGCGGGCCGAGCGTGCGCGCCACCCGGCTGAGCTGCCTGAGGTCGGAGCGGAGCGCCTGGCCCGCGCCGGGGTACTGCACCTTGACGGCGACCTCGCGCCCGCCGGCGCCAAGCGAAGCGTCGGCCCAGATCCCCTTGTGCACCTGGCCGATCGAGGCCGCGGCGGCCGGCACCGGATCGAAGGAGGTGAGCTGGGTCTTCCACTCCGGGCCGAGCTCGCGCGCCAGGATCTCGCGGATGGTGATGGTCGGGATCGGGGGAGCGGAGTCCTGCAGCCGGGTCAGCTGCTCACGGTACGGCGCGGCCATCTCCTCGGGAAGCGCTGCTTCGAAGATGGACATTGCCTGTCCGAACTTCATCGCTCCGCCCTTGAGTTCGCCCAGGGTCCGGAACAGCTGCTCGGCCGTGCGTTGCTGCACCTCGGACATGACCGCCTCCGCCGAGGCCCCGCCGATGCGCCTGCCGAGGCCGACCGCGCTGCGACCGGCATAGCCCAGTGGCAGGGCGGCAAGCCGGGCCGTGCGCACCGCAGCCTTGCGGGGAAGGTCGGTCATGCCTCCATTGTCACTGATCGATGTCTGGATGCTTGCAGGGATTGGACATCGACCCACGAGCAGCCGCAGGCCGGGTGCCGCAGCCAGCACACCGAGGTCACCTCGGTCAGCGTCGGATGCAGCCGGATCGTCGTGGACCACGACGACGGCCGAATCCCGTCGACGTGACTGACCACGTCGCGCACCGCCCAGGACAGGGCGAGGGTGGCCAGCGCGGTGTCGACCGGCTCGGCGGTGGCGTCGAGCCTCGGCACGTCGGTTGCGGCGGCGTAGCGGCTGGCCAGGATGGAGTACGGCGGATCAACCTCGGCGTGGTGCGCGTCGATGCAGCGCAGGCACGCAGATCGGCCGGGCTCGACGAACGGGCCGACGATGGCGACGCCGTCGAGAAGGCGTACGACGAGATGGGGAACCTGCGCCCTGACCAGTCGATCCAGTCTGTCGCGGTCGACCTCTCCGACCTTCGCGATGAGCACGACGTCGGCATCGTCGGAGGCCCCGACCGTCAGACCGACAGCGGTGAGCAGAGCAAGCGCGTCCGCTGCGAGGCCGCCGAGCACGCCCACCCTCACGGTGCCGCGGCGTTCGAGTCGTTCGGAGAGGAGGTGGGGGTCTGCGAGCGCGAGGGCGGCGACGTCCGACGACTCGGACAGAAGCGAGCCCTCGACGAGATAACCCTGTGCAGCAAGGGCATCCACGACTTCCAGCACCTCCGGGTCGTCACCGGTTGGAGCGCCGGTCGCGAGGCGGTCGATCGCCGTCTGCACGGCTGGCGTGCGCGGGAGGACGAGCGCCCGGCCGGGCTCGAACCCGATCTGGATCGCGTCACGCCCACGCTGGATCACCCGGAGGCCGGGCACGATCAGATGGCGAGGGCGGCGCTGATCCATGCGGGGAACCTGCCACGGATCGGCGTACGCCGCGAACGGTCGTCCACAGGCCCGTCGGAATGGCCTAGCCGGCAGCGGTCTCGCGACCTCGCCGTGCCGCCACGACGGCCCGGGCAATGCCGACCCGGGATCGCAGTGACCATCGCCGCAGGACGTCGCCCACGTGTTTCTCGACCGTCCGCACGCTGACGCCGAGCTCGGTCGCGATGGCAGGGTTCGCCAGGCCGGCAGCGATCAGGTCGGCCACTCGCTGCTGCTGGGCAGTGAGCTCGGGCAGCTCCGGAAGCGGATCGTCGCCGGGACGTTCGGCGAGGTGGACCGCGACCGTCGTACGGGAGGGAGTGCCGAAGGCGGCCAGCACCCGTGACACGTGCGCGCGGACGGTGTGCTCGGAGACGAAGAGGTCTGATGCGATCTCGCGGTTGGTCAGGCCCTCGGCGAGCATCAGTGCGACATCGCGCTCGCGCTCGGACAGCCCGGCCCACTCGCTGCCGGGAGCCGGTCGCAGCCGCCGGCCGATCGCCCGCAGTTCGCGTGCCGCCGACACCCGCGCGGCCGCATGGCCGGCGTCGTCGGAGTGCGCGACCATCGCCTCGAGCCCGCGGGTCGCGGCGCCCGACTCGGCGAGCGCTATCCGGGCGCGGGACAGCACGATCTCGCCTTCGGCGGCTTCGACCCCGCGACCCTGGGCTCGGGCGTCCGCGACGGCAGTCTCGGCCCACGTGGCCGCCGACTCCGGCCTGCCGGCGAGCAGCTCGACGCGGGAGATCAGCCGCGCCACTGTCGAGTTGGCGATCGGCGACTCAAGCATCGGCTCGGCCAGGGCACGCCAGGCCTCGGCCGAGTCGAGGTCGCCGGCGGCGGTGGCCGCGGCGGCGAGCAGTTCGAGTCCGAGCGCGCGGTCGATGATGTTCAGGGAGTCGAGCTCGGGCCCGCGGCCGGCGATCAGCGTGAGCCGGGCGGCGTCTTCCACATCCCCGATGGCGATCAACCCGAAGGCCACCAGCAGGTAGCAGCCGCTGGAGAGGTAGTCATCTGGGCTGGGCAGCTCGGCTTCGAGGCGCGCAGCGAGCCGTCGTACGCCGGAACGGTCGGCCGCGTTACCGAGCACGAGGCAGTCGGTCGCGTCGCGCAAGAGGGCCGAGCTCGGGGTCTGCAGGTCCGCCTGGGCAATCGTCAGGGCCCGCGCCTCGTCGATGCGGCCGGTGAAGGCGAGCAGCCTGATCCGGCAGATGGTCATCACGTCGACGTACGGGTGTGGGCGGCCGTCCATGACCAGGAACGGTGCGACCCCGGCACTCTCCCCGGCGAAGCGTTCGGCCAGCGCGGCCGCCTCTGCCAGCCGGGCGCAGGCCAGCGCCGACTCGACGATCAGGTAGGCGATGAACGTGCGCAGATCGGGGCTCAGGTCCGCGGTGGCGTACTCGTCGGCCGCCAGGGCCAGGTGATCGGGCTCGTCGGGCGACGGAAGGACTGGCCAACCGGCGGTCGCGAACGCGGCCACGGCCCTGGCCAGCAGCCGGGTCTCGTCGTCGAGGTCACCACGCAGCAGGAGGCCGGCGGTGCGGTGGGCGGCGAGCTCGGACCGCTGCGCGTAGACGTCGCCAAGAGCGGCGATCGTCTCGGCCCACGGATCGGCGTACTCACCCAGCGGCGCGGGTGGCGGCAGGTCTCCCGCGAGCGCCCGGTCCAGGAGGTGGCCGAGTGACTCCCGCCTGGTCATGCGGACACAGTAGGTGGAAACGGACAACGGGACCCCTCGAAGGAGAGATCCCGTTGTCAGTTGCTGTGTGCGGCTCTGCCTGGGGTTGGTGCTCAGGCCTTGCCGAGGATGCGGTTGAGGTTGGTGCCACAGACAGGGCAGACGGCCTTCGCCATCCGGGTGCCCTTGTCGTTCACGCGAACCTCACCCGAAGCCTCGCGCTTTGCCTTGCACTTCACGCAGTAGAACTCGCCGCTCCAGGTCTCCGCCATGACGGCCTCCTTGATCCATGTTGCTCGTGGTCGTCGCGGCGGGGACTAGGTGGGGAAACCCGCCGGGGTTCGATTGCGAACCGCTTCGACCCTAGTCCACGCTCAGGCTCAAATCGCGCAGGGGGACGCCTCAGAACGCAACGTGTCCTGAGCGGTAATCTCGCGCGCATGTCTGACTCAGCCACCGAATTTGCCTTCCTGCGTCTCGAACGACCCTCCGACGGGGTCGCCGTGCTCACCCTCGACGACCCGTCGCGGCGCAACGTGATGTCCGACGAGATGACCGAGTCGTGGGTGCGCGCGATCGATTCGCTTGCCGCGGACCGCGATCTTCGCGTCGTCGTGGTGACCGGTGAGGGCACGGCGTTCACGTCGGGCGGCAACACCGGCTGGATCGCCAGCGAGCCCGACGCAACGGTCGACCACCTGCGCACCCGGATGATGGCGTTCTACCGCGGCTGGCTGTCGATCCGCCGGCTCGAGGTGCCGACGATTGCCGCCGTCAACGGGCACGCGATCGGCGCCGGCCTCTGCCTCGCGCTGGCCTGTGACATCCGGTACGCCGCCGCAGGGGCCAAGCTCGGCGCGCCGTTCGTCAAGCTCGGGATGAACCCGGGCATGGCTGCGACGTACCTGTTGCCCAACGCCGTCGGCGAGGCCAACGCCCGCGAACTGCTGCTCACCGGTCGCACCGTCGATGCGGCCGAGGCGCGCGAGCTCGGCCTGGTCACGCGGGTCTTCCCCGACGAGTCGTTCCGCGAGGAGGTGCTCGAGATCGCGACGGGAATCGCGGCGACGGCGCCGATCGCCAGCCGTTACACGAAGGTCGCGCTCCGTGACGGCGGTCACAAGGACTTCGAGAGCTGCGTGCAGTGGGAGGCGCTGGCCCAGCCGATCACGCTGGCCACGGCCGATCTCCAAGAGGGCATCGCCGCTGCGCGCGGGAAGCGGCCGGCGGTCTTCCGCGGCGTCTGAGGTGCGGCCGGAGTTTTCACAGGCTATGAACCCAAACCGGCACATCGCACACGTCGTGACATGTGCGAAGAGGAGGGATGGGTTCATACCGTGGGAAAACTCCGGCACACGGGACAGGAGAAAAGGCCCTCGAGGCTCCGAACCGGCGCTTGCCTTCCCCTTGCGAACGCCGCCCCAGAAGCCACCGAGGGCCTCATCTGTCTGGCCACGTTATGTGAGCAACGCAACCGGGTCAATGCGCAGTTTGGGCGGTTTCTCCACCGCCTGTGGAAAACCCTGTGGACAACTTGTGGAAGACGAGGTTCTGGCTGTGGATCACGTGTGGACGACGTGATGAGCGACCACTCGCGCGAATGGCGCACGGACCGAATCGGCGGCGCTCCGCGAGGTGAGAACGGGCGCCCTCCGGCGTACGCCCTGGATCCGCAGCACGACGAGCCCCGAGCGGCGATCATCCAGCGGCTCGTGGCGCCGGGCCCGAACACCGGGGAGACTGGCCCTCATGAGTGAGTACGACGCTGGCCCGGTCGCCGCGCTACGCCGAATCGCCTTCTTGCTGGAGCGATCGCGCGCGGAGACCTACAAGGTCAAGGCGTTCCGGGCGGCCGCGGCGACGATCCTGCCGATCGACCCGGACGACCTCGCCCAGCGGGTCGACGGAGGCACCCTGCGTGAGCTGCCCGGGATCGGTGCGTCGACCGCGGAGGTGATCGAGGCCGCCGTCGAAGGTCGTACGCCGGACCGGCTGGCCATGCTTGAGAAGGACGTCGGCGGTCCGCTCGTCAGCGGCGGCACGAAAATTCGCGAGGCACTGAAGGGTGATCTGCACTCCCACAGCGACTGGTCGGATGGTGGTTCGCCGATCGAGGAGATGGCGTTCACTGCGATCGAGCTCGGCCACGACTACCTGGTGCTCACCGACCACTCACCGCGCCTCACGGTCGCCAACGGACTGTCGGTCGAGCGGCTCAAGAAGCAGCTCCTGGTGGTCGAGGCCGTGAATGAGCACCTGCAAGGGTCGTTCCGGCTGCTCCGGGGGATCGAGGTCGACATCCTCGACGACGGTTCGCTCGACCAGACCGACGAGATGCTGGCCCGGCTCGACGTACGCGTTGCGTCGGTGCACTCCAAGCTCGCGATGGACCGCGAGCCGATGACCAAGCGGATGGTCGCGGCCGCGCAGAACCCGTTCACCAACGTGCTCGGACACTGCACCGGCCGGCTCGTGACCGGCAACCGCGGCCAGCGGGGGCAGTCGAACTTCGATGCCAAGGCCGTCTTCGAGGCCTGCCGCGACAACAACACCGCCGTCGAGATCAACGCCCGGCCCGAGCGACGTGACCCTCCGACGAAACTCCTGCAGCTGGCCATCGACCTGGGCTGCCTGTTCTCGATCGACAGCGACGCGCACGCGCCCGGCCAGCTCGACTTCCAGGTCTACGGCTGCGAGCGCGCCGAGGAGCTCGGCCTGGATCCCGACCGGATCGTGAACACCTGGCCCCTCGACAAGCTCCTCGGCTGGGCCAACCGCTGACCCGGCAGAAATTCCCGCCGGAAAGCCGCCGACCCGGCACAAGGTGCACGCAACGAGCGTGAGCTTCTGACGGGTCAGCGAGGGGACGGTATGAACTCATGACGGGTCGCCGGGTATTTTCTGAATATGCCAGCAGGGGTCAGTGAGGACGTCGAAGTACGTCGCTCCCGTCGTCGTACGCGCACGGTGTCGGCGTACCGCAAGGACGGCAAGGTCATCGTGATGATCCCGGCGCGTTTCTCGCGGGCCGAGGAAGCCGAGTGGGTCGACACGATGTTGACCAAGCTCGCGCTCTCTGACACGCGCAGGAAGCGCACGGATGCGCAGCTGATGCGGCGCGCGAAGGTGTTGAGCCGCACGTTCCTGCACGATCGTGCCAACCCCGAGTCGGTGCGCTGGGTGACCAACATGAGTTCGCGCTGGGGATCGTGTACGACGACCGAGGGGACCATCCGGCTTTCCGACCGGTTGCAGCAGATGCCGCCCTGGGTGATCGACTACGTGCTGCTCCACGAACTGGCCCATCTGCTCGAGCCGAGTCACAACGCGAAGTTCTGGCACTGGGTGGACAAGTATCCGAAAGCCGAGCGTGCCAAGGGATACCTCGACGGTGTCGCCCATGCCGCCGAGCTGGATCTCACGCCCTGCGAGGACTGAGGCGAGCTAGCGCAGTCGTGCCAGCCGGATCAGGTCGACCATGGCTGGCTCCTCGGTCGGCAGCTTGTCGACCGGGAACCAGCGCACATCGATCGACTCGTCGCTGACCACCGGTGTCTCGTCCGCGGTCATCCTCGCCAGGAACCGCACATCCAGATGGCGCACCGGCCCGCGCAGATCGCAGAAATCGACGGTGTGCAAGGACAGATGCACCGGTGTCGGGTCGATCGCCAGACCGGTCAGGCCGGACTCCTCGGTGGCCTCCCGGAGCGCGGCGCCGGCGAGCGAGGCATCGCTCGCCTCGATGTGACCGCCGAACGCGAACCAGCGCTTCGCCTTGCCGTGCAGGTTGAGCAGCACCTGGGACCGGTCGTTGCTGAGCACCAGGGCACCAGCCGTCAGGTGATCGGGGAAGCAGGGCTTCAGCAGGCCGTCGGGGTGAGCAACCAGGTGTTCGACGTACGCCGTGCGCAGGGTTTCCTGTTCAGCACAAGGCGAAACCCAATGAGACAGTACGTCGAGCGCGTCGGCGTGCGCCGTCACTCCTGCGGCTCGGCAGGATCGGCCGGGCCATCGGCCGGGCCCGGGTCGTCGAGGAACTTCTGCAAGGCGGTGTCGAAGTCCTCGTCGCTGATCTCGTCCGGTTCGGCGAGGTCCTCGCGGAAGCCCAGCGGGTCGTCGAGATCGGCGGCCGTCGGCAGCAGGTCGGGGTGTGCCCAGACCGCGTCGCGGCCTTCGGCGCCCTGACGGGTCCGCAGCGACCCCCACAACGCTGAGGCGTCCCGGAGCCGGCGCGGGCGCAACTCGAGACCGACCAGCGCGGCGAACGTCTCCTCGGCCGGACCTCCGGCCGCGCGCCGCCGGCGGATGGCCTCCTGCATCTTGGTCGCGGCGGGCATCCGCTCGGCGGTGGCCTGACCGACCACCTCATCGACCCAGCCCTCGACCAGCGCGAGGGTCGTCTCGAGCCGCTCGAGCGCTGCCTTCTGCGCCGGCGACTCCTGCGGCTCGAAGAGGCCGCCCTCCAGCGCCTCCTGGATGGCCTGCGGGTTGCTCGGATCGAGCTGGCCCATCGCCTGCTCGATGCCGGACACGTCGATCGTGACGCCTCGGCCGTAGTCCTCGACCGACGCGATCAGGTGCTGACGCAGCCACGGGACGTGCGCGAACAGGCGCTGGTGCGCGGCCTCGCGAAGCGCCAGATAGAGGAGGACATCGTCGGCCGTCACGTCGAGTCCTTCGGCGAAGGCTGCGACGTTGTGGGTGACCAGCGCGGCCTTGCCTGCCGGGCCGAGTGGCAGGCCGATGTCGGAAGCGGTGAGGACCTCGCCGGCGAGACCGCCGAGCGCCTGACCGACCTGACTGCCGAACATGGCGCCGCCGGCCTTGCCGATCATGCCCATCAAGGGGGCGGCCATGGCGCTCGCCTCCGAGGGGAGCGCCTTGCCCATCGCCCCGACGACGTGTTCGGCGACGGGCTCGACGAGCACGCGCCAGACCTCGGTGGTCTGTTCGATCCACTCGGCGCGACTCCACGCGGCGGTCGTCGAGACGCCGCTCGGCAGGGAGGTGGTGCTGTCGAGCCAGTGATCGGCGAGGCGGATCGCGTCAGCGACGCGGGTCTGTTCGGCGCGGTCGGGCGTCGGGTCGGGCTTCTGAGCGGTGGTACGACGGGCGATGTCGGTCGCGAGGGTCCAGTTCACCGGGCCGTCGTACGGCGTCATCAGCGACTGCATCTGACCGAAGATCGCGGAGAGGTCGGGCATGCCCGCGCCGCCCGCTCCACCGATTGCGTTGAAGATCTGCTCGAAAGGCGTGCCCTTGAACGGGTTGTCGCCCGGGGTGCCTTCCGGGATGTCACCGGAGTCGTTACTCATGCCTCAAAACTACCGGCAGCGTCCATGCCACCGTAGGCTCGTGGGTGTGACCTCCCGAGTGACCCCCGTGACCTCCGATGAAGCGCTGGTGCGTCTGGTCGACCTGTCCGCGTCACCGCTCGACGTGGCTGAGGTGCTCGCAGCCGTCGAGGATGCGACAGCCGGGGGGCTGAACCTCTTCATCGGCCGGGTCCGCAACCACGACCACGGCCAGACCGTGGACCATCTCGAGTACACCGCGCACCCCTCCGCGCGCGAACGCCTGCACGAGGTTGCCCGCGAGGTCGCCGCGGAGTTCGACGTCGTAGCGGTTGCCGCCGTGCACCGCACCGGGTCGCTCGTCGTCGGCGACATCGCCGTGGTCGTGGCGGTGTCCGCGGCGCATCGTGGCGAGGCGTACGACGCGTCGCGGGCCCTGATCGACCGGCTCAAGCAGCGGGTGCCGGTCTGGAAGCACCAGGTCTTCGCCGACGGCGCCGACGAGTGGGTCAACGCGCTCTGATCCCGACCAACCCTGCCAGCGTCGTACGGGACGAGCTCGTCGGGCGCCCGTGCTGGTCAGTTCCCGTGCTCTTTCAACGCTTCCCGGCTGTTATTTCGCGCGGGAAGCGTTGAATTCTCTGGGTACCCAGTGAATTCACCCGCAGCCAGCGGCCGTGTCGCTGAACCGCGGGTGGAGGGGTGGTCGGCATCATGGGGACGTGGAGATCCTGTTCTGGCTGGTGCCGCCCGCGCTCGTGACGCTGGTCGCGATGATCTGGGTGAGCTGGATCGGTCGTGCCCGCCCGGAGGGCGTCGAGCGCGACGAGGCCGCTCAGGAGCGGTTCGCCGCGGCGATCCTGCGCGAGCACCCCGGGTCGGTGCGCACCCGCACCACCACCCGCGACCGGAGCACCGGCATCGCCGTACGCCCGTCACGGAGCAACCCGGCAGGCAACCCCCCGCGCAACCCCCCGCGCAACCCTCTGGGCGGCCCCCCGCGCAAACCCCTGGGCGATCCTCCGGGCAACCCGACAGATCCCGGTGGCGCTTCTCGGCCGAGCACCCGTCGCACCGCGTAGTTGCCCGCGAGTGAGAGGGTGACGCCATGACTCGTCGCACCCTGGCCAGCGTCATCGCCGCGGTGTTGCTGGTCGTCCTGCTCGTGGTCGCGTTCACGCGGCCGGTGGGCTACGTGATCTTCCAGCCGGGCCCGACGATCAACGTGCTCGGTCTCAACGACAACAAGAAGATCATCGACGTCACCGGCCACAAGGTGTATCCCGACAAGGGTGGCCTCCGCCTGGTCACGATCATTCCGAGTGGCCCGGACGAGCGGGTCAGCCTGGTGTCCGCGATCGAGGCCTGGATCAATCCCGACCAGGCCGTCTATCCCCACGACGCGGTCTACGCACCGACCGACAACACCAAGACCGTCGAGGCCCAGTCCAGCCAGGAGATGGTGTCCTCACAGGACAACGCCGTCGCCGCAGCGCTGCATGCGCTGCACATCACGTTCGGCAAGGTCGTCGAGGTTGCTGCCGTGGACAAGGGCGGCCCGGCGGACGGCAAGCTCAAGGTCAACGACCGGATCCTCAAGGTCAACGGCGTGGCCACCCCGACGACCGCCTCGCTGATCAAGGCCGTCCAGGGGTTGCCACCGGGCTCCCACGTCGACCTGCAGATTCGTCGCAACGAGAAGGTCCAGGATGTCGAGCTCACCACGGTGCCCTCGGTCACGAACAAGAACCAGTCCGCGGTCAGGATCCAGATCGGCGTCGGCTACGACTTCCCGTTCAACGTCGCGCTCCGGCTGGACAAGAACATCGGCGGCCCCTCAGCCGGGCTGATGTTCTCGCTCGGCGTGTACGACGTACTCACGCCTGGCTCGCTCACCGAGGGCAAGGTGATTGCCGGTACCGGTGAGATCGACGCGGCCGGCAATGTCGGCGAGATCGGCGGCATCCAGCAGAAGCTCGTCGGCGCCCAGCACGATGGTGCCCGGCTGTTCCTGGTGCCGGCCGGCAACTGTGCCGAGGCGCTGGGTGGCAACTACGACCCCAACAAGATGCGACTGGTCAAGGTGAACAAGATGGCCGATGCCCTCAGCGACGTGAAGGCCTGGGTCAAGAACCCGGATGCCGCTCTGCCGAAGTGCACCCGATGAGTGCCGGGCTGCAGGGCGTCGTACTCGAGATCGAGGCGCATGTCGCCCAGTCCGGCTGGGACCAGCCGGCGAAGCTGTTCGCCCTGGTCGAGACGGCCGACCTGGTCGTCCGCGAGCCCGCGTTGGCCGAAATGCTCGGCATCGACCCCGCCTCCGCGAAGGGACTCACCCCGATCGAGCAGGATCCCGTTCCCGCGGACCGCAGCATCGAGGAGGTGCTGCAGGAGATCGTCTGGCCCGACGAGGTCGCCGGCTGCGCGGCCGTCCTGGAGCGACTGGTGCTGCCGCCTGAGGCCGACGACGAGATCCCCGAGGACCCCGACGCAGCCGCGGAGTACGCCGCCAACCACCCCGAACGGCAGGAAGTCCGCATTGTCGCCGCGGTGATCCGTGGGGGAGAGTCATTCTGTGCGCTCCGGCTACGGTCACACGACGAGGACGCTTCGGTAATGGGCGGCCCGGACGTCGTACCCGGACTGCTCGAACTGCTCCACGCCACGCTCGATCCCGACGCATCAGGAGATTTCGCACACCATGAGTGACTTCTTCGACGATGACACCGGCGACCAACCACGCCGGCCCGTAGCCGCACGCCCGGACGGCCCTCGCCGGCCACGTCCGCTGGTGCTGACGCTGATCGCGGTCGCTGTGCTGGTGATCCTGTTCTCGCTGTTCACCAGCATCTGGACCGAGAAGCTGTGGTTCCACAGCCTCGGCTACGGCCACGTCTTCGGCACGCTGATCTGGACCCGCGTCGGGTTGTTCCTCGCGTTCGGCCTGCTGATGGCGCTGGTCATCGGTGGCAACCTGTTCCTGGCGTTCCGGCTGCGACCGATGTTCCGGCCCAACTCTCCCGAGCAGGCCAACCTCGAGCGCTATCGCGAGGTCGTCACGCCCTTGCGCAAGGTGCTCCTCGTCGCGGTCAGCCTGATCTTCGCGATCTTTGCGGGCGCCTCGGCTGCCGGCCAGTGGCGCACCTTCTTGATGTGGGAGCACCGGACCCCGTTCGGGAAAACTGATCCGTACTTCCACAAGGACATCGGCTTCTACGTCTTCACGCTGCCCTGGATGCACTACCTCGTGAACTTCGCGATGACGGCCCTGGTGATCGGGCTGATGGCGGCGGTCCTCGTGCACTACCTGTACGGCGGGATCCGGCTCCAGTCCGTTGCCGACAAGGTCTCCGGTGCCGCCCAGGCCCAGGTCTCGGTGCTGCTCGGCCTGTTCGTGCTGCTCAAGTCCGTCGACTACTGGCTGGACCGTTTCGACCTGACCTCCGCGTCCGGCGGCCTCGTCACTGGCATGACGTACTCGCGCGATCATGCGGTGCTGCCGTCGAAGAACATCTTGATGTTCATCGCGGTGATCTGTGCGGTGCTGTTCTTCGCGAACGTGTTCCGCCGGACCTGGCTGCTGCCCGGAGTCGGCCTCGCGCTGTTCGCGTTGTCCGCCGTACTCCTCGGCATGGTCTGGCCGACAATCGTGCAGAAGTTCCAGGTCAACCCCGACCAGCCGGACAAGGAGTCGTCGTACATCGCGAAGAACATCACCGCGACCAGGGATGCCTTCGACCTCAACGGCGCGGTGACCACCGACTACAACGCGAAGACCACGCTGGACGAGAGCCAGCTCAATGCCGACGCCCAGTCGCTGCCCGGGATCCGGCTCGTCGACCCGCAGCTGGTCTCGGACACCTTCGAGCAGCTCCAGCAGGTGCGTGGCTACTACCAGGTGCCGACCGTCCTCGACGTCGACCGCTACCCGATCAACGGCCAGGAGCGCGACCTGGTCGTGGCTGCTCGTGAGCTGAACCTCGAGGGACTGCCGGATGCCCAGAAGAACTGGGCGAACACGCACACGGTCTACACGCACGGCTACGGCATGATCGCGGCGTACGGCAACCAGCGCGACGCGGACAACCAGCCGAGCAGCAACGACGGCTCGCCGATCTTCGCCGAGTCCCAGCTGCCGCCCAAGGGTGAGCTGACCGACGAGTCGCCGGGCGGCTACCGGCCGCAGATCTACTTCGGCGAGCACAGCCCCGACTACTCGATCGTCGGCAAGCTCCCGGGCGCCAAGAGCGTCGAACTCGATGTCCCACAGGGCTCCGGGAAGCCCGGCGAGTCCAAGACCAACACCTACAACGGCAAGGACGGGGTGAACATCGGCGGGTTCTTCCACAAGATCCTCTACGCCGTGAAGTTCGGTGACGCGAACATCGTGCTGTCCTCACGCGTCAACGCCGACTCCAAGATCCTCTACGACCGCTCGCCCACCGAGCGGGTGCAGAAGGTCGCGCCGTGGCTGACCGTCGACAGCGATGCGCTGCCGGCCGTCGTGGACGGGAAGATCGTCTGGATCATGGACGGCTACACGACGACGGACCGTTATCCCTTGTCGGAGAAGGGCTCCTTGCGGGAGATGACCGCCGACGCGATCAACCCGCGGTCGGCATACGCCACCCTGCCGACGGACCAGATCAACTACATGCGCAACTCGGTCAAGGCCGTCGTCGATGCGTACGACGGCACGGTCACTCTCTATGCGTGGGACGACACCGACCCGATCCTGCAGACCTGGGAGAAGGTCTTTCCCAATGTGGTCAAGCCGAAGGCGTCGATCCCGCCGGACCTGCTCCAGCACATGCGTTACCCCGAAGACCTCTTCAAGGTTCAGCGCGACATGCTCGCGGCGTACCACGTGACCGACCCGAAAACGTTCTACGAAGGCAACGACAAGTGGGAGGTCCCGCAGGACCCGGTAAACGCGGCGCTGAAGCAGCCGCCGTACCGCCTCTCGGTCGCGGCCGGCCCGGGGCAGAAGCCGGTCTTCTCGCTCACCGGTGTCTATGTGCCTGCCAAGAAGCAGAACCTGTCGGCGTTCATCTCGGTCGGTGCCGATGCGGCCGATCCGACGACGTACGGCAAGTTCCAGATCCTCAGGCTGCCCGACAACACCCAGGTGCCCGGGCCGTCCAACATCGCCAACCAGTTCACCTCCGATGCGTCTGTCTCGGACAAGCTCCAGGCCTTCAAGCGCAACGGTGCAAGGGTGGAGTATGGCAATTTGCTGACGCTGCCCGTCGGTGGAGGCCTGTTGTACGTCGAGCCGTTGTACGCCGTGCGTGAGGGCGGCACCGGCAACTACCCGGTGCTGCAGTACGTGATGGTGTCCTTCGGAAAGCAGGTCGGCATCGGGACCACGCTGTCGCTCGCCCTCGATGACGTCCTCGGTACTCCGTCGGCGCCCATCGACGGCGGCGGCGGCACGCCCACGCCGCCGACGAAGCCCGGTGGAAAGCCGACCCTTCCGGTCAAGGCCCTCAAGCTGTTGCAGCAGGCCGACCAGAAGTTCACCGCGGCCGACAAGGCTCTCCGGGCCGGCAACCCGGTCGCCTATGCACGGGACATCCAGCAGGCAAAGGCGCTGGTCGCGCAGGCCCTCGCCGCCACGAACTAGGCCACGCCAGGGGATCGAGCCGGCATGGCGGTGATCGACCGCAGTCGAGATCCCGTCATCGACCGTGTCGAAAACCACCCGTGCTGGACCAGCAGGCGGCCCGATTTGGAGCAACCCGTGAGCTCCCGGTAACGTTGGGTTTACCGACGCGGGGTGGAGCAGCTCGGTAGCTCGCTGGGCTCATAACCCAGAGGTCGCAGGTTCAAATCCTGCCCCCGCTACAAAATTCAGGCTCGGTTCCCTCGGGAACCGAGCCTGAAAGGTTTACAGACTTGATCGCGTCATCACAAAGCCATCAGAAACGACGAGCAGTCGTTCGATGACCTGGATCGGATCGTCCGCGAAACAATGCCGGGAGGGCAGGCCTCCGGTTTGACCTATCGGATCGGATCTTCGATACGACCCAGTCACCCCTGTGATCGGGCGGTCGCGAATCGCCGCTGGTACGCGGCCGGAGATAGATCCACTTCACGAACGAAGACCCTGCGCATGCTCTCGTAGCTCGGGAATCCGGCAAGCGCAGCTGCCTGCGTCGCATTGTGCCCCTGGTCGAGCAGCGCCTTGGCCAAGTCAAACCGGATCAGTTCGACGTACCGCGCTGGCGTCGTCGACATTTCGGTGCGAAACAGCCTGGTCAGGTGGCGGGGACTGAGGTTGAGCTGTACGGCGAGAGTGTGCAGAGAATGATCGCCGGTCGGATCAGCGGTCACCCGCTCGACGATGCTACGAAGTGCCGGAGTTCGTGGGGGCGGCGACTGCATCGGTGCCGAGAACTGTGACTGCCCTCCTGGGCGCTGCAGATACACCACGAGCCGGCGCGCAACCTCCCGAGTCAGGTCGGGACCGTGGTCCTCCTCGACGAGCGCGAGTGCAAGATCGATCCCCGCGCTCACCCCGGCCGAGGTGTAGGTGTTTCCATCACGGACATAGATCGAGTCCGGCTCAACGCGGGTCGTCGGATGTCGCGACGCCAGCTTGTGCGCGACCTTCCAATGGGTTGTCGCGCGGCGGCCCTCGAGCAACCCGGCAGCAGCCAGGATGAAGGCGCCCGTGCAGATCGACCCGACTCGGCGGGCGCCGTCAGCCAGGACACGCGTCGCGTCCACCAGTTCGCGCTCGATCGCAGCGGTGGGATAGACATCGCCACCAGCGACGAGGAATGTGTCCCACTTGAGCCCGCTCCCGGGCGCCCCGCCGACCGAGAGTCGAATGCCGAGCGACGAGAGCACGTCGTCACCATTGGGTGAAATGAGCACGATCTCATAGGACGCCCCAAGCCGATTCGCCTCCGCGAATACTTCCGCTGGTCCGGCGACGTCGAGAAGTTTCACCTGGTCGTAGACCAAGATCGCAACCCGGCGCATGCCCCGGGCGCCTTCGAAGCTTGCCGCAATGTCCGGATTCGAGTGGCTCATGGCGCTAGACGGGCGGCGCGGCAAGCCGCCGCGGCTGCATCGTGGACAACGGGGCCGACCAAGGCCCCATTCTCACGGCTAAGGAAGGCATACCGACCATGTCCACGATTATCGCAGGAATCGAGGTCCCGGACACCGCGGCAACAGCCGCGGCAACCGACTTCGCACGCGAGCACACCAACCCCCTCATCTTCGACCACTCACGACGGGTCTTCCTGTTCGGATCACTGCGTGCAGCCGACCTGGACCTGAAGCCCGACCCTGAACTGCTCTACGTCGCCTCGATGATGCATGACACGGGTCTGTTCGCACCGTTCTCTGAGGCAGAGCAGCGATTCGAGGTGGACGGCGCTGACCACGCCCGCGACCTCCTTGTTCAGCACGGGTTCGCCACGGCAGACGCCGACGTGGTTTGGTCCGCGATCGCGCTGCACACCACACCCGGCATCCCGGGCCGGATGGGACCTGAAATCGCTGTCACCAACATCGGTGTCCTCATCGACGCGCTCGGCCTTTGGCTTGACGCGTTCGACAGCGAGCAGGTTGCTGAGATCACGGCTGCGCACCCGCGAGGAGACTTCAAGAACGGATTCCTCAAGGCATTCCACAACGGCCTTGCTCACCGGCCGGACACCACGTACGGCACGATCAACGCCGACGTACTGGAACACTTCGTGCCCGGGTTCCAGCGAGGAAGCATGGTCGACCGCATCATCGGCTCTGCCTGGGCGGCGTGATCGCGATGGACATCGGAAAGATCCATCCAGGCAGCTATCGCCAGATGATGAAGCTCGACGACGACGTCACCGCAGCACTGGATGCTGCTGGCGTGCCCCCACTCCTCGTGGAGCTCGTCAAGATCCGCATCTCACAGATCAACGGATGCGCGTTCTGCCTACGTCTGCACACCCGCTCGGCGATTGCCAAGGGCGAGAGCGCGGACCGCCTCGCGGTGGTCGCAGCATGGTGGGAGTCGCGCTACTTCACCGACATGGAGCAAGCCGCCCTCGCACTCGCGGAGCAGGTCACGACGCTCGAGGTACCGGAAAGACGGACTTGGGACAACGGGTCATTGACCGAAGAGCAGGCCTCGGGGCTGACCTGGCTCGCCACGGTCATGAACGCCTGGAATCGGATCGCGATCTCCAGCCACTACCCCGTTGGTCCTTGAGCGACGACAGGGGCGCGCTTCTTCGGCGGGACAGATGATGCCGAGGCACGCGGGGAACAGTCACCGACTGCCTCGGCATCATCCCGCCGACGTTGCCGGGGCAGGGGGCCGGTCGCCCTACGTTCGGGCCACCATGGCTCGATCCTTTGGCTTCAGGAAGTGTCCGGAATCGAGTGGGTCGTGGCTCTGCCGAGGCGGCGCTGATCACTTGGCGTTGACACCGTGGGCTACAGCGGTCCTACCGGATACCGCCAACATCCTCACTCGAAAGTGACAGCCCATGGCAGAGAGCGTCGCAGTGGTCGGAAGTCGTCGATTGATGAGCCAGAAGAGCTCATTCGGAATACTCGCGCTCGCGACGACCAGCTTGATGGCGGCCGCCAGCGCCCCGTCGCCGATCTACCCCTTGTACCGGGAGCGTTGGCACTTCTCGGTGACAGTGCTGACGGTGATCTTCGCCGTATACGTAGTCGGCCTGCTCGGAGCGCTCCTTACTGTCGGCTCACTCAGCGACCACATTGGTCGACGTCCGGTCCTGGTCGCTGGCTTCGTCCTCGCGGGCGTCAGCACAGCGGTCTTCTGGGCCGCTACCGGTCCGATCTCGCTCCTCGTGGCTCGGCTGATCCAGGGGGTTGCCTCTGGGACTGCGATGAGCGTGCTCGCGGCCGCGCTTCTGGATAACGCCCCACGGTCGCGTCCTCATCTGGCAACTACCGTGACCGCTGTAGGAACGAGCGTGGGCATGGCGGGCGGCGGTGCATTCGTGGGTTTGCTCATGCAGTGGACCACACGCCCCGACCTGATCGTGTTCCCCCTGCTGACCACGATCTTCGTCGGCCTTGCCATCGCGTCCTGGGCACTCCCCGAGACCCGCTCTGTCCGCACCGGGCGCCGGCCGTCGTTCCGTCCACGAGTGCGGTTGAGCGCCGAGGCTCGTTCGGAGTTCTGGGCTGCCGCTCCTACGACCATTGCAGGTTGGGCGGCGACCGGTCTGTTCCTTGCGCTCATGCCCTCGCTGGTGCGGGACGAGTTCCAGTTGCGATTTGAAGCAGCTGGCGGACTCACTGTTGCTGTCCTCTATGTTGCGGTCACCGTCGGGGGACTCTGGTCGGTTCGCCTCCGAGCTCGGACGGCAACGGTTTACGGCGCTGCCTCGATGGCGGTTGGAGCGGTGGCCCTAGCGGTGGCATTGGCAGGGACCTCGTCTGTTGAGTTCGGAGCCGGTTCCGTGGTGATGGGCCTGGGAGTAGGCCTGACGTTCAACGGAAACCTCCGCTCAGTCGGCGCTGTCACCAGTCCTGAATCTCGCTCCGAGACGTTCGCGGCTGTCTACGTACTCAGCTACGCGTCACTGAGCGTGCCCACGTTGGTCGCCGGGCTGGCTGCGCCGGCCATCGGGCTGGGAGCCACGAGCTACGCCTTCATCGCGTTCCTGGCCCTCCTGTCTGGCGCGGCGGTCATCCATGGGGCCAGCCGCAGGATGCAGGTTCCGGCGTAGGTTCGGCCGATCCCGATCTGGTGCAGTCGGCGGCCGATCCGGAGAGCGAGCACGCGCCTGTGGGCACCGCCCGGCTGACGGCGCTCCTCCGTCGACGGTGCTCACCAGATGAGGTTGCGGTTTCACTACTTAGCGCTACTATGTACTGGTAGCTAGTACCACTGAGTAGTTGGAGGAGGTGGACATGGGAAAGCAGATGACGGAGATGCTCAAGGGGACGTTGGAGGGCATCGTCCTCGCGATCCTGGCCGGGGATCCCGCGTACGGATACGAGATCACGACCCGGCTGCGGTCGAAGGGGTTCCCGGACATCGCCGAGGGCACCGTCTACGCGATCCTCGTCAGGATCGAGCAGAAGGGTCTCGTGACCGTCGAGAAGCGCCCGTCCGAAAAGGGGCCTCCTCGCAAGGTGTACTCCCTCAACGCTCAAGGCGAGGAGTACCTCAACGAGTTCTACCAAACATGGGGCTTCCTGTCCGAGCGACTCGACCAGCTCCGCGAAGAAGGGAAATGACCATGTCCATCAGACAGATGATCGAGCAGAAGAAGCGCTTCCGGCGGTACGAGGCGCGCAAGAAACAGCTCCCTGCGACCTATCGCGAGGCGCTCGATGCCATCCAGCGATACACCTACTACAACGCACCGGCTGACGGAGAGAACCTGCTGCGGCTGCTGGACGACCTGATCGGCCTGTTCGAGGAGGCCGTGGCGAACGGGACCTCGCTCCAGGACGTCATCGGGGACGACCCGGTCGAGTTCGCCGAGGGGTTCATTCGGAACTACCCGCAACCAGCGTGGATCGCCAAGCAGCGCGAACGACTGACCCGCTCCCTCAAGAACGTCACCGAAGAGAACGGGCCCACGGGCGGCGAGGGTCACTGAGCCCGCCACTTGCGGACGCCTCGGGCTGGCTGCACAGCCGAATCGCAGGTCGCAGATCACAGGAGAAGGGAAGGGGCATCCAGATGCCGACCGAACAGAATCCGGGGCCCGCGATCCGCGTGCAGGGCCTCGAGAAGTCCTACAAGCAACTGCACGTACTACGCGGGGTGGACTTCGACGTAGCGCGGGGCAGCATCTTTGCCTTGCTCGGCTCCAACGGAGCGGGCAAGACCACGGTCATAAGAATCCTGTCCACGCTGCTGCGACCGGACGCCGGCACAGCCACCGTCAATGGATTCGACGTCGCGACGGACCCGCTCCGAGTTCGAGAGTCCATCAGTCTGACCGGACAGTTCGCGGCGGTCGATGAGATTCTCTCCGGTCGGGAGAACCTGGTGCTGGTTGCCAGGCTGCGGCATCTGAAGGCCTCCGGCACGGTGGCGGATGACCTTCTCGCACGCTTCAACCTCGGCGATGCGGGTTCGCGGAAGGTGTCGACGTACTCCGGAGGCATGCGCCGCCGCCTGGACATCGCCATGAGCCTGATCGGGCAGCCGGAGGTGATCTTCCTTGATGAGCCGACCACGGGGCTCGACCCCGAAGGACGTCTCGAAGTCTGGCAAATCGTTCAGGAGCTCGCCAGGCAGGGGACCACCGTTCTGCTCACCACGCAGTATCTCGATGAGGCTGAGCAACTCTCGGCCGTGACTGTCTTGCCGGTCGAGGTGGTGACTCAGGCCTTCAGCCCGAGCGCGCACTCCTTGCGTGGCGCCGTACGTGTGCTTCGCTGACATCACTGGCAGTCATCTGGTGCCGGCTGGCGATTCACCATTTGGCGGTGGCTTGCATCACTGCGGGCCTTGTCACGTTCGCCTCTGCGGTCGTTCTGAGCCTCGCGGCCACATCGCGCTATGCGGTGCAAGTCAGTCACGGGATGGGAGCTGCGCCATCCCGCCACCGCGGACGATTCATGGCCCTGGCTGGCTTTGCCGTCGTTGGTCTGTCCGCAGCCACGGTGGTTGTCGCCATCCAATCCGCCTAGCGGGTGTCGTCACGGCTACTTTCGCCCAGCCTGCTTGGCGTGTCCGGTCGGTCGGGATCCACCGGCCACCCTGGGCCGATGATCCACAGTGCCGATGGTCCACGGCCGATCATGTCTGCGATTCGGTCCCCCTCGCGGCGTTCGGAGCTACGGACCGCAGCGGGCGGGCCTGCGGCTCACCGCAGATCTGGCGCTCCTGCAGAGTGAGCGTCCGGCACGGCTTGTTCTCTCAGTCGCGTCTTCAGCACCTTGCCTGTCGAGGTGCGGGGGAATTCGGAGATTTCGATGACGCGATGCGGAATCTTGAACGAAGCGATCTGCGTTCTCAATCGAGCAATCAACTCAGTCTGTGGCACTGGTTCGGATAAGAACCGGACGAACGCAACTGGGACTTCGCCGTATCGAGGATCCGGC